>NZ_JBFRFR010000048.1:0-68573 GCF_052114925.1 Bradyrhizobium sp. 2TAF36
ACACCCGACGCTGCCGGCCGACGATCTCACCGTCACCGCCCGCGACCGGCTGGTGCGTGAGGCCTTCCGCGAGCGCCTGACGCGCTTTCTGGCTTCGGCCACCGGTTCCTCGACGCGGATCACGCGCGCGATCCTGCTGGATACGCCGCTTTCGATCGACAAGGGTGAACTCACCGACAAGGGCTCGATCAACCAGCGCGCGGTGCTGGAACATCGCGACGCGCTGATCGAGGAGCTCTACGCTGCCAATCCATCGGACCGTGTGATATCRGTCGGCTAAGAAACCATCGCCAAAGGAGAACGCCATGTTGTTGAAGGATCAGGCAGTCATCGTTACCGGCGGTGCATCGGGACTGGGCGCGGCGACCGCGCGAAAGCTGGCGGCGCAGGGCGCCAAGGTCGCGGTGTTCGACCTCAATGCCAAGCTCGCGGAGACCGTCGCCGCCGAGCTCAAGGGCGTCGCCGTGACCTGCGACGTCTCCGATGCCGCCTCGGCTGAAGCTGCGATCACGCAGGCGACCAAGGCGCATGGACCCGCGCGCGTGCTGGTGAACTGCGCCGGCATCGGCGTCGCCAAGCGCGTGGTCGGCCGCGACGGGCCGATGGCGCTCGCCGATTTCGACAAGGTGATCAAGGTCAACCTCATCGGCACCTTCAACATGCTGCGCCTCGCCGCAACCGAGATGTCCAAGCTCGAGCCGCAGGCGACCGGCGAGCGCGGCGTCATCATCAATACGGCGTCCGTTGCCGCCTATGACGGCCAGATCGGCCAGTCGGCCTATTCGGCCTCCAAGGGCGGCATCGTCGGCATGACGCTGCCGATCGCGCGCGAGCTCGCGCAGTTCGGCGTCCGCGTGCTGACCATCGCGCCCGGCCTGTTCCTGACGCCGCTGCTCGCCAACCTGCCGCAGGAAGCCCAGGACTCGCTCGCCGCCGCGATCCCGTTCCCGCGCCGGCTCGGCCACGCCGACGAGTTCGCCGCGCTCGCGCTGCACATGGTCGAGAATTCGTACCTGAACGGCGAAGTGGTGCGCCTCGACGGCTCGCTGCGCATGGCGCCGAAGTAAGGCGCAACGAAAGCAGGGCCATCGCATGTTCGTGAACCGGCGCGACGTCCAGATCCAGTGGGGCGACTGCGACCCCGCCAACATCGTTTATTACCCGCGCTATTTCGCGATGTTCGACGATTCGACGTCGACCCTGTTCGAGGTCGCCGGATTCTCAAAGCAGGATTTGGTCCGCAAATACGGCCTGGTGGGCATCCCCATGGTCGATACGCGGTCCAAGTTCTACATCCCTTCGACCTATGGCGACTGGATCACCATCGAAACGAAGATCGAGAGCATCAAGCGCTCGAGCTTCGAGGTGAAGCACAACGTCTACAAGGGCGAGGCGCTGGCGATCGAGGGTTTTGAGACCCGCGTCCTGGTCGGCCGCGATCCCGTTAACCCCGACAAGCTGAAATCGGCACCGTTTCCGGCGGAAATGGTAGCCAAATTCACGGGAAGTTAGGTCTGGAGCTAAATCGCCGCATCACCAAAAGAGGGGGCTGAATTACCCCCCGATTTCTGCTTTCAAAGAAACACGTCAAGGGAGGAATAGATGAAACGCTTTTACCTGACCGCCGCCATCACTGCTGCGACGCTTGCCCTGCCGGCTCTGCCTGCGCTGGCCCAGACCAGCGAAATCACCATCGGCATCACCACCACCACGACCGGCCCGGGCGCAGCTCTCGGCATTCCCGAGCGCAACGCGCTGGAATTCGTGCCGAAGGAGATCGGCGGCGTGCCGCTGAAGGTGATCGTGCTCGACGACGGCGGCGATCCCACCACGGCGACCACCAACGCCCGCCGCTTCGTGACCGAATCCAAGGCCGACATCATCATGGGCTCGGCGCTGACGCCGCCGACCATCGCCGTCTCCAACGTCGCCAACGAGGCCGGCATTCCGCATTTCGGCCTGGCGCCGTTCCCGATCACGCCTGAGCGCATGAAGTGGTCGGTGGCGATGCCGCAGCCGATCCCGATCGTGGGCAAGGTGCTGTACGACCACATGAAGTCGAAGGGCGTGAAGACCGTCGGCTATATCGGCTATTCCGACTCCTATGGCGACCTCTGGTTCAACGACCTGAAGGCCCAGGCGGTGCCGATGGGCATCACCATCGCCGATGAGGAGCGCTTTGCCCGCCCTGATACGTCAGTGACCGGACAGGTGCTGAAGCTCGTCGCCGCCAACCCCGACGCGATCCTGGTCGGGGCTTCCGGTACCGCGGCCGCGCTGCCGCAGACCGAGCTGCGCGAGCGCGGCTATCAGGGCCTGATCTACCAGACCCATGGCGCCGCCAGCATGGACTTCATCCGCATCGCCGGCAAAGCAGCGGAAGGCGTGCTGATGGCCTCCGGTCCCGTCATGGACCCCGAGGACCAGCCCGACGAGGCCGCCACCAAGAAGCCGGGCCTCGCGCTCAACACCGCCTATGAGGCCAAGTACGGCCCGAACAGCCGCAGCCAGTTCGCCGGTCATTCCTATGATGCGTTCGAGATCCTCAAGCGCATCATTCCGACGGCGCTGAAAACCGCAAAGCCCGGCACGCCGGAATTCCGCGAAGCGATCCGCCAGGCGCTGCTGTCCGAGAAGGAGCTGGCGGCGAGCCAGGGCGTCTACAACTTCACCGAAAAGGACCGCTACGGCCTCGACGAGCGCTCGCGCATCCTGCTCACGGTGAAGAACGGCAAGTACACGCTCGTGAGGTAAGGCGCGGCGAAAGTTCTGAGACGACGAGAGCCGGCCTGATGGCCGGCTCTTTTGTTTTGGGTTTGAGATTGGCGAGCGTGAAGTCGAATCCAGTTCAGCCAACAGCGGCGCTCTCTCCGTTCCCTCCCCCCTTGCGGGGGAGGGGCAGGGAGAGGGGTGCCGCACGGGGATTCTTTCCGTCGCGCCCCCGCCCTCGATGCAAGAACAACAACCGGCACCTTGTCCTGGGCTACCCCTCTCCCTAGCCCTCCCCCGCAAGGGGGGAGGGAACGCACCTCTGTCGGGGCGCTAGTCGGGTCTCATCCCATCAAGCCTCAGGCCGCCTGCCGCAGCGGGGTCCAGGCGAACTCCGGATAATAATCGTCCATCATGCGGTCGACATAGGCGGTGAGGTTTGCAAATCCCTCGGCGCGCTGACGCAGGCCGGATTCGAAGAAGGGCGTCAGGATTCCGGCGAGCGCGCCGAAGGCGGTGGCATCGACACCGCAGGGCTTGTTGCCCATCAGATAGGCCTTGTCGCCGAGCTGGACCGAGAGCGCAAACAGCGAACGCACCGCGAGATCGACGTCGTCATCCGGCGCGTGGCGGCCGAGGCCGGAGAGCAGATAGTTCTCGGCGACACGGAATTGCGCATCCTCGCGCAATTTTTCGCGATTGTGCTCCGGCGCGCCGTCGAAGAAATGCGCGGGCCCCTTGGCGAAGTTGACCGGATCGACCCAGCGCGCCCCGACCAGCGCCCAGTAGACGTGATGCTCGATCATGCGCTCGAACGCCCAGGCCTGCGCACGCTCGGCCAGCGACAGCCCGGCGTCGAAATCGAAGCCATAGCGGCGCTCGATATGGGCGCGAATGAAGGTGGAATCGGCCACCGCCTCGCCGCCGTCGTCGATGAACGGCAGCTGCCCCTTGGGCGAGGCCGGCGGCATCGCGCGCTCCTTCCGGTAGGGCAGTCCCGCCATCTTGAGCTGGACCTCGGTCTTGGTGACAAAGGGGCTGATTTCCGGGAGGCCGAAGCCGGCGCCAAAGCCATAAAGCGTGATCATGCGAACTCTCTCCTGGACTTGCGAAATTTGGGCTTGCGAAATTTGGACTTGCGAAACTTTGAGGGAACCTAGTGACCGGCTGCTGCCACCATGGTGGCAGCAGCCGTGATATCTTCTGCGAAACGGGCCCCCCGCCAGGCGCGGGCCATGACACTACGAACGACATGGCGGGCCAGCGCGTCCGCAGCCTGGGTCAGCAAGCGTGCCATCACGCTTGCGAGAGCAAATCGGAGGTGGACGGCCATGAGATCGAGCGAAACGAGGCGGCCGAGCGCCCAGGCGGACCAGACCTGTGCCCGCAACATCGGAATCGCCGGGCCAAAATGGGTTGGAATGATCATGGACAAATCCTCTTCAGTCGATGTGTTGTCCCGGTATAGACACCCCCTGCTGCCAACATCCTGTCAGCAGCAGCGCGCCATTTTCTGATCCGTCCCCCGATAAGAGAATTGCCATGAGACGCGCCGACCGGCTGTTTCAGATCATCCAGGTGCTGAGGCGCACGCGTAAGCCGCTGACCGCGGACGCGATCGCGGCCGAGCTCGAGACCTCGAAGCGCACCATCTATCGCGACATCGCAACCTTGATCGGCCAGCGGGTGCCGATCCGCGGCGAAGCCGGCATGGGCTACATCCTGGAGAAGGGTTTCGACCTGCCGCCCTTGATGCTGACACCCGACGAGATCGAGGCGGCGGTGCTGGGCGCGCAATGGGTCGCGGGCCATGCCGATTCCGCGCTGGCACGCGCGGCCGAAGATTTGATGGCCAAGATCGCCGACACCGTGCCTGAGCGCTTGCGTCCCTTCGTGCTGGAGCCGGCAAGCCGCGCGCGGCCGAGCTGGAACAGGGAGCCGGACCGCCTCGACATGGCGCGCACGCGCACCCAGATCCACGAAGGCAAGAAGATCATGCTGCGCTATCGCGACGAGCAGGGCCGCCCCAGCGAGCGCATGATCTGGCCGATCTCGGTCGGCTATCTCGAAGCCGTGCGCCTGCTTGCGGCCTGGTGCGAGCTGCGCGGCGACTTCCGCAGCTTCCGCACCGATCGCGTCGTGGATGCGAACTATCTCGACGATAAATATCCGGAGCGGCGCGACGTGCTGCGCGCGAGATGGCGGCAGAGCCTGGTCTGGGGCCCGCCAAAGGACACGTGAGCGCGATGGAAGAGAATTCCCCCGTCGACCTGTCGAGCTGGTGCCAGAGCTGCGGCGCCTGCTGTGGCTATTCGGAGAACTGGCCGCGCTTCTCGATCGAGAGCGACGAGGAGCTTGCCGCAATCCCGGAGACGCTCGTCAACACGCGCCAATCCGGCATGCGCTGCGAGGGCGATCGCTGTTCGGCGTTGCGGGGGGAGATCGGAAAGCAGACGTCCTGCGGCATTTACGAGGTGCGGCCGGAGGTGTGCCGCACCTGCATGCCGGGAGACGCCGAATGCGCGATGGCGCGGCGGAAATTCGGACTGCCGGTAATCGAGGCCGCTTAGGCTGGAACGGCTACAGCTGGAACGGCTTCGCTGACCTCGTCGTCGAACCCGTCCTCAAGCGGTGCAAGCACCGAGAGCGGCTTGGTCGACAGCGTGATCGGCTTGCGGCCCCCCGACAGTGACGGCGACGATTTGACCGCGCTTTCGCGCGACAGCGCGTAGAGCGTCGAGCCAACGCGGCCGCCGTTGTCGATCAGGTCACGCTCGTTGCAGCTGGCTGCGATCGCGACCGCCAGCGAATGCAGATGGCTGCGGCGATAGCAGAACAGCGCCAGCCTGGCGCGCGCGTCAGGGGAAACACTCTCAACCAGCCTCGGCAGGCCACTCTCGCTGGCGCGATACATCTCGCCAAGGAGCTCGTCGCCGACCGGGCAGAAATCGCTTTCATATGCGTCGCGGCTTGAAAACATTGCGGTTCTCCTCGTTGCCGAAGATGCAGCGCAATTCTCTAATGAAAGGTTAACCACGCCGCCCGGTAGTCACCCGGGGTCCTTGCGCCCTCGTCGCGAATCGGAGGCGCCCTGGTGGGTTGAAAACGGGGTTGGCGACCGCCTGCGGCCATCCTTCGAGACGCCCGCCATTGGCGGGCTCCTCAGGATGAGGTCTGTTTCTGCTGAAAGATCCTAACCCCTCATGGTGAGGAGGYGCGAAGCGCCGTCTCGAACTATGCAGGCTCGGCAGCCACTCCGGCGAGCCGCCGGCCTCAGTTCGCCGCCATGAAGATGGAAAGGCCGAAACCGGTCAAATGATGCAGGGCCTGGTCGACGCCGATCAGGGTCCAGAACCAGGGATGCGCCAGGTCGACACCGAAATTGGCGGAGACGAACCCCTTGGCGCGGTCGATGGTGATGTGGATCGCGAAGTCGATGAACGCGACGAACCAGAATCGCGGCGCCACCAACAGGATCAGCGGCAGCGCAACCGCGAAGTGAATCAGGCAATGCACCAGAAGCGGCAAAGCCCAGCCGTGCTTCTGGTCCTTGCCGTGCGCCATCCAGGCGGTCTGGAGCACGAAATCGGCGATGATGTGCTTGAAGGTGAGCAGCAACATCCAGCCAATGAGCGCTTCGACCGGAACCGCCGATGACATGGGTGGAAACGACAAGCTGACGCCCTCATTGACGTGACAAGAAAGATCGGAGCGTTAGCGCAACTTCTTTTTGGACCGGTCAAATCGCCGGGACGTGTGATTTATGACATCTCCCGCGACGGAATGCAGCCGGGGGGAACTGGAAAATCGCCAACTGTGGCTAACTGGTGATAGGATGACCAATCGCCGCGGCCAGATCGAGTAAGGTTACCTCCGGCTCGAATTTTGCATTCCGGCATCGGCGCGCTATCATTGTCGGCAGAGAATATCGTTCTTTTTTCAGACGTTTAGGAATTGCAGGGCGCCCGCCGCGATCGCATCCGCGAGCCGTCCGCCACTCAGGAATAGGGCCGGAGTGCTGCCATGAGTACTGAAGGCCCAACCTCGTCACCGACCGAACCGCCGCCGCGGCGCCCCAAGGTGATCAAGACCAATCAGCAGCAGGTCTTTCTCTACGTCGTGCTGACCCTGCTGCTGTCGCTCGCCACCGTCTGGGGCGGCCGCGCCATGCTGCACAATTCGGAGACGCTGACCTTTGCCGTCGGCACCCCCAACAGCGACGAGGCGCTGTTCGCCGCCAAGCTCGCCACTTTGCTGAAGAACAACGCCTCGCGCTTTCGGATCAAGATCGTCAACAACGCAGACAATGCCAAGGCGCTCGCACAGTTCGACCGCAAGCAGGCCGACCTCGCCGTCCTTCGCACCGACGCCAAGGTGCCGCTGCGGGCGCGCACGCTCGCGATCCTCGAGCACGATCTGGTGCTCCTGCTCGGTCCCGGCAGCAAGAAGATCAAATCGCTCGCCGAGCTGAAGAAGAAGAAGGTTGCCGTCCTCGCCGAGAACGAATCCTCGCTCGCCTTCGTCCGTAGTATCCTCGACATCCCCGACGGTCCGGACGCCGCGAAGATCCAGATGGCGCCGCAGGGTGCAACGCTCGACAAGCTGTTCGCGCCGGCGAGCGGCTTTGGTGCGGTGATCGCCATCGTCCATGCCTCCAGGGCGGTGCGGGACAAGGCCTATGAGCAGGTCGCCAAGCGCGGCGGCTTCACGCTGAACGCGATCGACGAGGCCAAGGCGCTCGCGCGCAAGATTCCCGGCATTTCCAGCGAAACGCTGACTGCGGGCACGCTGTCTGCGTCGCCGGAAATTCCCGACGACGACCTCGACACGATCGGGCTCGAATGGCTGCTGGTCGCGCAATCAAGGATGTCGGCGAGCACGGCGGGCGAGCTCGCGCGCGTCGTCTATGAGAACAAGTCCGCGCTCGGGCTCGACAACGGCTTCGCCAGCCGAATCGAGCCGGCCTCCGTCGAGAAGGATGCCTACGTGATGGCGCATCAGGGGGCGGCCGACTACATCAACGACGACACCAAGTCGTTCATGGATAAGTACAGCGACCTGATGTATCTGGGCGCCGCCGCGCTCAGCGTGATCGGCTCGATCTTCGCAGCGATCTACGCCAAGATCACCCGGATCGCGCCTGAGAAGGCTGGCGAGCTTTCCACCGCCGTCCTCGACATCGGCGAACGCATCGAGCACGCGCATTCGCTGGACCAGCTCGAATGTCTCCAGGACGAGCTGGAGGGCATTCTGCGCGGCGCGGTCATAGGTCTCAGGGACGGCACGATCAGTACCGACGGGCTCGACACCTTCAAGCTCGGCTACGAGTTCGTCCGCGACGAGATCGGCATGCGCCGCGACTATCTCAAACGCCACTGCGGCGAGGCCGACAAGGTCGCCCAGGATACGGCCCCTCCCCAGCAGGACGAGAGCAAGATCGTCGTGGTGAAGACAGCTCAGAGTGCCTGACCTATCGATTTGACGGGTCTCGCAGCGGCGCCTTGCCGGCATTTCCCGCGAATCCTCCGGCCGAATCCGGGAACCGCCCCCCATCCACAACCGTTTGCTCCCGGATACAACCGGAGCACGCGCGATGCGTACACTCCTCGTCATCATCCTTCTGGGCATGCTGGTGGCGGCTGGATATTTCGCCTATTCCGCAATGACGATCGAGGGCGAGCCGATCCCGACGGAAGGCTATGTGGCGTTGGCGCTGGGCGCGGGTTTCGCCATCGTCGTCGGCATCGGCCTGATGATGCTGCTTTTTTTCAGCAGCCGCCGCGGCTACGACGAGCCGCCACATTTCAGGTAGCGCCCCGGATCCCCACGGCACCGGGCTTGCCGCATGCCTGTCGGACGATGCTGCGGGCAGCCCCCTGCCCGTCGTTGACGGCTCCTGCCCGGGCGGGCACTTTGGCGGCGGCGTCCCAGCCGGGACCGCAAGAGACACGATCGAGCCCGCCTTCCCGCATGTCCAAGCCGCTGATCCCCGCACTGGCCCAGTTCGTGGCCGCCACGGCCGGCCGCAACATGACCAAGGCGGCCTATGTGGCGGTCGGGCTCGGCGTGCTCAGCATGGTGCTGCTGACGGTCAACCCGGCCTATGAGACGGCGCACCGCTGGGTCGACGCCCTGCTGTGGGCCTGCCTCGTCTATTTCGTGTTCGAATGGGTGGTCCGGCTGCGCCACATGGCACAGACGGGGCGACTGTCGCTCTACATGACCTCCTCGGCCGGAGTGGTCGATGCTCTGGGCGCGCTGGCCGTGCCGGCCGCGCTCCTGATCGGCATCGAGCCGAAGACGGCGTGGCTGCTCAGCGTGCTCTGGGTGTTGAAGGTGGTGCCGGGCATTCCGGGCCTGCGGCAGCTGCGCCGGGTGCTGGTGCTGGAATCGGGCCCGCTGGTCAGCGTGCTCGTGATATTCCTGATGGTGGTGTTCCTCGCTTCCGTCGCCGAATATTTCCTGGAGCGGGACGTGCAGCCGCAGACTTTCGGCAGCGTCCCCGCCGCGCTGTGGTGGGCTGTCGTCACGCTGACAACGACGGGCTATGGCGACGTCGTGCCGGTGACGCCGCTCGGGCGCATCGTGGCGGCGATGGTGATGATCTCCGGCCTCGGCGTGTTCGGACTGTGGACCGGTATCCTGGCGACCGGCTTTGCCGCCGAGACCCGCCGCGACAACTTCCTCAAGACCTGGGAATCCGTCAGCAAGGTGCCGTTCTTCGCAGCGCTCGGGCCTGCCGCCATCGCCGACGTCACCCACATGCTGCGCACCATGGAGCTGCCCGCGCGGACCATGATCATCCGCAAGGGCACGCAGGGCGACTGCATGTATTTCATCGCCGCCGGCGAGGTCGAGGTCGACCTGCCCGGCAAGAAGGTCCAGCTCGGCGAGGGCGCGTTCTTCGGCGAGATGGCGCTGCTCGGCAACAACAAGCGCGGTGCCAATGTCTCGACCACGAAGGTGTCGCGGCTGCTGGTGCTCGACCTCGTCGACTTCCGCGTGCTGATGGCGCGGCATCCCGATCTCGCCGAGACCATCGATGCGGAAGCCAAGCGCCGCACACTCGAAAACAAATAAAAGGAGACAAGAATGTCGGACACAGCCGACGCAGCCTCAGGCCCCGTGCYCGAACGTGACGGCGCACGCGCCACCATCCGCCTCAACCGGCCCAAACATCTCAACCGGCTCCAGGCCGAGGATCTCGGCGAGCTGGTCAGACTTTTCGACCGGATCGAGGCCGATCCTGATATCCGCGTGCTAGTGCTGACCGGCACGGGGCGGGCCTTCTCGGCGGGCTATGACCTCAACTCGGTTGCCGAGCGCGCGGTCAGCGCCAACGAGCAGCAGAGCGCGGGCTCGGCGTTCGAGGTCGTCGTCAACCGGCTGGAGGATCTCGGCGTGCCGACGATCTGCCGGCTCAATGGCGGCGTCTATGGCGGCTCGACCGATCTCGCGCTCGCCTGTGATTTCCGCATCGGCGTCGATACCGCCGAGATGTTCATGCCGGCGGCGCGGCTCGGGCTGCACTACTACAGAAGCGGCATCAAGCGTTACGTGACGCGGCTCGGCGTCGACAATGCGAAGAAGCTGTTCCTCACCGCGCAGAAGATCAGCGCGCCGGAGATGCTGCGGATCGGCTATCTCACCGCCATGGTGCCGGTGGAACTCCTGGACGAGAAGGTCGACAAGCTCGCCACGGTTCTCGCCGGCAACGCGCCGCAGGCGATGGCCGGCATGAAGCGCGCCATCAACGAATTCGCCCGTGGCGAATTGGACGAAGCGGCCGCCGATGAGCGCCACCGCGACAGCATGCGCGGCGACGAGATCAAGGAGGGTATCAAGGCGTTCGCGGAAAAACGGCCGCCAAAATTCTGATCACGCCCGCTGCGACCGCATCGCGCGCACCTGCGTGAGCTTGGGATCGCGGACGAGCGCCTGGTAGCGTTTGCTGTCGACGGCGTAAATCGCGATCCGGCCCTCACTGTCGGCATGAACGCCCCAGCCGAAGCGCTTGCCCAGGCTCGACGCCCTCATGCACGCCTGGCCCCGGGAGAAAAACGCTTCACGGGCCGCATGCTTCTCCGTCTTCGTCGCCTTCACATCGAGCTCACGTCCCGGCGCAGACGTCGCGAAGATCACGTCGTCGGACGTGTGCTTGTAGGGTGCCTTGGCGATCATCTCGTATTGCAGGCACGCCACCGTCGGCTTTCCCGCGCGCAGCGGCGGCTCCTCGCCGGTATGCGCGGGACAGTCTTCAGCGACCCGAATGAAGGTGTTGAAGCAGTTGGTCGTGTGCATCGACTTTGTCATCTGCAACCCTGGATCATTCAACCACCTGCAGCCGCGGCATGCCGCGCCGCCATCTCATCGTCGGCGGCATTGATCCGCTGGAACGCAGGCCGGGACGTCATCCGTTCGGCATAACGAACGAATACGTCTTTCTTCGGCACGATGCCAAACATCATGGTCCAGCTGAACGCGACGCCCCACAACACATCCGCCGCCGTCATGCGCTCGCCGAGCAGATACGGACCCTTCGACAGTTGCGCCTCGAGCGCGCCCAGCATGGTGTCGTAATCGGCATAGGGTGACTGCATGATCGGTGCCGGCTCGCGCTGCATGAACTTGTCGATCAGGGCCGGCTCGAACGATGCGCCGTAATAGGCGATCCAGCGCAGGTAGGGACCGCGCAGCGGGTCGTTCAGCGCGGGCGTCAGCCCCGCCTGCGGAAACAGATCGGCGAGATAGATGGTGATCGCGACCTGCTCGGTCACCAGCGCCCCGCCGTGGCGGACCGCCGGCACCTTGCCCAGCGGATTGATGGCGAGATAGGCGCCCTGGCGCTGCTCGCCGGCCTTCATGTTGAGGACATGGAGATCGTAGGGCGCGCCCAGCTCCTCCAGCAGCACCCGCGTGCCGGTGGCGCGGCTTTGCGGCGAATAATACAGGGTGATGCGGTTGTGATCGGTCATAACAGGTCTCCATCTGGCCGGCTGGCGATGGCGCTTGTAGCGGACCATACCTGACATCCTGTGTCAGGTATGGTTTAAGGGATCATGCGCGCGAGCAGAATGCTGTCGATCCTCACCACCCTCCAGGCCAGGGGGCAGGTCACTGCGCCCGAGCTTGCGGAAGCCTGCGAGGTCTCGGTGCGCACGATCTATCGCGACATCGACGCGCTCGCGGCGTCCGGCGTCCCCGTTTATGCCGACCGCGGCGCGGAGGGCGGCTATCGCCTGCTCGACGGTTATCGCGTGCGTTTGAACGGCCTGTCGCAGAACGAGGCGGAGGCTCTGTTCCTTGCAGGACTACCGGGGCCGGCCGCGGCGCTCGGGCTGGACGCGGCGATGATCGCCGCGCAGAACAAGCTGATGGCGGCACTCCCTGCCAACCTTCGCGAAGACGCCGGGCGGATGCAGGAGCGTTTTCACCTGGACGCGCCCGGCTGGTTCGGCGAGACGGAAGAGCCCAAACATCTGCGCACCATTGCCGGCGCCGCTCTGCGCGGGACGCTGATCAGGATCCGCTACCAGAGCTGGCGCGCGGAGAAGCAGCGCCGCGTCGCACCGCTCGGGCTCGTGCTGAAGGGCGGCAGCTGGTATCTCGCCGGTCACGTCGACGGCAGCACGCGCACCTATCGCATCGCGCGCGTGCTGGACTGCACCGCGCTCGACGATCGCTTCGATCGTCCCGCCGCGTTCGATCTCGCCGCCTATTGGCAGGCCGCGACGCTTCGCCTCGAAGCCGAGATGCATCCTAATATCGCGATCGTGCGGCTGTCGCCGTTCGGCGTCAAACTGCTCGACGCGCTGAGCCAGCCTTACGTCAAGGCGCGCACACAGATTGAAGAGACCACGGATGCCGACGGCTGGCGCATCGCGCGCGTGCCGACCGGCAAAACGTCATGGCACGCGGCATCCGAATTGTTGCGGCTGGGGTCCGAAGCCGAAGTGCTGGAGCCCGCCGATCTCCGCGAGAAGATGGCGGAGATGACGCAGGCGATGGCTGCGCGCTATCGCGCAGCGGCGCGAAAAGCCTGACAGCGGCGCATTTCACCGAAGCTCACGAAACATTCCTGAAACACGATTCCTGCCTCGCGCCCTGAACGCGTTCGCGTCTCAGCCCGACGGAGAAGCAGGGACACAACAACGGCCTTAGCGCCACACTGGAGAATGAAAATGTTTCGTAAGCTTGCTCTTGGTCTGATCGCCGCTGGTTCGCTCGGTGCTGCCGCTCTCGCGCCCACCGCGGCTTCGGCCCACGGCTTCCATCATCACTGGGGTCCCGGCTGGGGCTTTGGCGGCGTCTACGTCAACACCGGCGTCAGCAACTGCTACCAGGAGCGCGTCGTCCGGACCCGCCATGGCCTGCGCGTTCGCGTCGTGAATGTCTGCGCCTACGGGATCTACTGATATCTGATGCCCTCGACAAAGCTCCGGTCGCAGTGCGGCCGGAGTTTTGCATTGGGTTAACCAATCTGCCGATGCCGGCGAAACCAGGCCCAGGTCTCGCGCGTCGTCCTGATATAGCCGCGGCCGCGATGGACGATCTCGTCGTCGACGATCTCGTTCAGCTTCGGCAGCGCGTGAAACGGGATCGAGGGATAGGCGTGGTGCTCGACGTGGTAGGGCATATTCCACGCGAACCATTTGACGATCGCGCTGGTGTAGGTCGTGCGGGTGTTCTGGAAGGCGCTGCGGGTGCGGTCGCAGCCGGTGTGCTCGGCATAGAGATAGGGCCGCAGGAAGGACTGCCCGATGATCAGCGGGACAATCCAGACCCAGAGCAGCAACGCCGAGGAAAACCACAGCGAGAGCGCGAGCAGCAGCGCATAGAGCCCAGCATAGGCGCGCGCCTCGCGCACGATGACGGCGCGCTTGTTTTCGGGAATCCAGGGCACGGTCACCTTGCCGGTGACGGCGTGGCCGAGCATCAACCGGAGGCGGCCGGCGACCTGAAGCAGGCCGCTATAGGCGAGCGCGAGCTGCGTGTCGGATGTCGGCTTCACGCCGACAATCAGCTCCGGATCCTTGTCCGGATCCTGGGTGTAGCGGTGATGGTCCCAGTGAAACAGGCAGTAATATTCGTAAGGTTGTCCGATGATGAAGGCCGAGGGATAGCCGACCGCAAGGTTGAGGCCACGGCTTCTGAACGCGGTCTTGTGCGCGGTCTCGTGCAGCGCCATGAACAGGAAGGCGACGAAATAGCCCTGCACCGCCATCAGCGGCAGCGCCCATAACACGCCCCAGGCTGAAGAGACCTTCCAGACCAGCGCGCCGACCAGCACGACCAGGCCGTAATGGCTGAGACTTTTCGCGGCCCCCCTGAGATTGGAGCGCACCGACAATTCGCGCAGCATCGCCGGGCTCAGCGGCTTCAGGCGATGGCCGGGCTCTGAAACGGTCGCGTCAGTCATCATCGAAGGCTCGTCCTATTTGCTGAGAAGCTCTGCGACCTCGGCCTTGAGGAAGGCCTGGTCGCGCGGATTGTTGACGGGGTTGCCGGCGCGATGGCCGTGCAGCGACGGGATCGGATGCAGCACCGCCGATTTTGCGTTGACCAGCCCGCCGAGCTCGTCCTCGTTGTCGCGGACGTCGAAATAGCGGTCGGTCGCGCCCGGCATCAGCAGCATATGCGCCTTGATCGCGGCCAGCGCCCGATCGAGGTCGCCATCGAATGAAGCGCAACGACTGATGTCACCGCGCTGCCAGATCCCGGCCTGCGCGAGGAGATCGTTGGCATCACGCCGGGCAAAGGTCGCGTCCCAGTTGCGGACCAGATAATCCTCGAGCGAGGTGAAGCCCGCCTCGCGCCAGAGCTCGTCGCGATAGAAGCCGTGCGACATCGCCCAGCCGGCATAGACGCGCCCCATGGCGCGATAGCCGGCAACGGGCTTCTCGACGAAGCGGCCGTCGCGGAAGGCGGGATCACCGGTCAGCGCAGCCTTCACGCTTTCGAGGAAGACGTAATTATAGGGCGCGCAGCGCGCACTGCCGCAGACCACCGCGGCCCGCGCGACCATGTCGGGATGCAGCGCCGCCCAATGATAGGTCTGCATGCCGCCCATCGACCAGCCATAGACCAGCGCGAGTTTTGAGATGCCGAAGCGCTCGGTCAGCAGCCGGTGCTGGATCGCGATGGCGTCGTGATAGGTGATTTGCGGGAATGGCGCCTCGCCGGAATTCGACGGCGAGGATGACAGGCCGTTGCCGAACAGGTTCGGGATGATGATGAAGTAGCGCGTTGGGTCGAGCACGCCATCGGGCCCGATCAGCCATTCCGTGTCGTAGTGTTGGGCGCTGAACGAGGTCGGGTAGAGGATAACGTTGTCCCTGGCCGGGCTGAGGGTGCCGTAGGTCTTGTAGGCGAGCTTCATCGCGGGGAAGACGGCGCCGGACTGAAGCGTGACGTCGCCGGCCTCAAAGATCTCGTAGTCGCGCTGCCCGGTCATGCGTCCAACTCCCGCTCACGCGGCCGCAGAATACGTCCGCCGAGACAACGATGCATTGTTCGTGCCGGACCGGCAAACGCATCGTTGCGTCGCGCTTAATATCTGTACTTATAGTACAGTTATTAGATCAGAACAAGGGGGTTTGGTCGTCACGCGTCAGGCGATGGCCGCGATGTATCGCTGCACGGACGCTGCGAATGCGGCCTTGGCGCCGGAGGCGATGTTGCGGCCCCACCAGGCGCCGTAGATGCGGTCAAAGGCGAGCGGCTCCACAGCGGCTGCGATCCGCCGCACCGCGGCGGCGTTGAGCGGCATGTAGTTCGGATAGGAGTACATGAAGCTGACGAAGCGGCGGTCCATCGTCACCTGCGCGATGTCGCCCGTGAGCAGCGCGCCCTTGCCATCCGCACCGCGCGCATGGTGCAGCATGGTGGCGCCCGCGAAATGACCGCCGGTGCGCAGCAGCAGCACATCGTCGGAGATGCGCTGCTGATCGCCGGTCCAATGCACGATCGAGGGATGCGGACGCGTCACCCATTGGCGATCATCGGCATGCAGATAGACCGGCACGCCGCCGAACGCCTCGCTCCAGTCGGCAAGCGCGCCATAGTAGTGTGGATGCGAGATCRCGATCGCCTTCAGCCCGCCCAGCGAGCGCACATGCGCGATGGCTTCCGACGTCGCCAGCGGGACGCAGTCCCACATCAGACAGCCGTCGCCGAGCGGCACCAACAGCGCGCGCTGGCCGATGGCGAAGCTCGGCTCGGACCCGATGCCGGTGAGGCCGAGATCATCCCGCCAGGCAAGGCGGTGCCGTTCCGCCAACGCTTCGCGTGTGAGGAAGGTTTGGCCCTTCCAGTTCACGAACTGCCGCTCGTCCTCGCAGATCGGACAGGATGCGGGCGGTTTTTCGCTTTCAGGAAATTGGGCGCCGCAGGTTTCGCAGGTCCAGAGAGGCATGGCCGTGATCCAGAAGAAGGAGGGGACACCCACGAGATGACGCCGTAGCCCTCCCATCGCAAGTGCGGAGGAACCAACCCGGCTAGCACATGTTACTTTCCGGTCCGCCCCGGCGCCAGTTGGCCGGTCATGTGAGCCCGTCTTGTCAGCCCTGCTTGTGCAAGACCATTTCCGCCGGCCGTCATTCAACGCTCGATGGCATCGCGCTCCCCTCCCCGCCGCTGTCGGGCTATCTCGGCTACAAGTTCGGCTATRTCGCCGTGTTCGTGCTGGCAGCCGCGTTCGGCGCCATCGCGATTGCCTGCGTGCTGATGATTCCCGGAAAGGCGATCGACGATCGCGCCTCGCGCGGCTGCAACGAGGATGCCCCCGACAGCGCGCCGGATGCGTTCACCATGCTGCTCAAGCACCGGGCGCTGCTCGTGCTGGCGCTCGCGCTTCTTCATCCCGGCACACCGGGCTGCGGCACCAGGTCGCGGTCACAGGGCGTCATCGCGAGTGGCTTATCACGCAATCCGGCGCTTTTGCGGTTGCGGAGCACCGGCCTGACGATACAACCTGCCGTAAATCGCCAACTAATCTGCCCTTCCCGATCGATGATCCAGCCTCAACTCTCATTCGATGGCGACCCGAATGGCCAGGCCTATGAAAGATGGCGCGAGCAGTTCTGCCGCCAGGTCGCGGACGTCGATTTCGTTCCGATCGGGGAAGGACGTGTTCACCGGACCATTTCGCCGGCCATCCTTCCGCGCCTCCGACTCTCGGCCTCGTTCGGCACGCCGATGTCCTTCGTATCGCTGGGGACGAACGACGAATTAGTGATCACGATGTCGCCGAATTCGGCGCTGAGCGGGACCATGGGACGACGTCCGCTGGAGGTCGCCGCTGGCGACGTCACGATCGGCGACCCCTCGATCAAGGGCGCCCATATCACCCAGACGACGCACGGCAACTTCCAGACCGCGCTACTGCCGCGCAAGGCGCTGCTGCGCGCCTGCCCGAATGCCGAGGACCTGATCGCGCAGTCGATCCCCGGCGCCAATCCGATCACCTCGATGTTCCTGCGATATTATGATCTCGCGCACACTTATGCCGACAAGCTCGCGCCCGCGGAGCTCGATGCGGTCTCGCAGCATTTGTTCGACCTCTCCGTGCTGATGATCGGAGCGCGCGGCGATGTCGCCGAGGAGGCTCGCATGCGCGGCCTTGCGGCCGCGCGCCTCGAAACCCTCAAATCCGACATCCTGGCCCAGCTCGACAACCCCGCGCTGTCGCTCAGCGTCCTTTCAGCCGCGCACCGGATCAGCCCGCGCACGATCCAGTTGATGTTCGAGCAGGCCGGCATCACCTATAGCGGCTTCGTGCTGGAGCAGCGGCTGCTGCGCGCCGAGCGGCTGCTTCGAAATCCAAACCTGCGCACGCGCAAGATCATCGAGATCGCGCACCTCGCCGGTTTTCACGACGTCTCCTACTTCCATCGCGCATTCCGCCGCCGCTTCGGACGGACGCCCGACGACGTCAGGAAGCTCTCCGGCGAGATGGGCTAAGGAAACTCAACCACGATCTTGCCGAAGTGACCGCCCTGCTGCATCAGCCGCAACGCGTCCGGCACGGCATCGAAGCCGAACGCACGGTCGATGACTGGCTTCATGCCGTTGCGGCCTATCGCGGCCGTCATCCCCTCGAACATCCGACGGCTGCCGACTGACAGGCCGATGACGTGCAGGTTCTTGGAGAACAGGCTCGGTATCGCGATCTGCTGCGAGAAGCCGGTGAGCACGCCGATCACCAGAATGTTGCCACCGACCCTGATAGCCTCGAGCGACTGCGCAAAGGTATCCTTGCCGCCGACCTCGACGACGTGATCGACGCCGCCGTCGGTCCAGTCGGCCGCGGCCTTGCCCCATTCCAGCACCGAACGATAGTTGATGGTGTGGTCGGCGCCGAGCGCCCTGGCACGTTCGAGCTTCTCGTCGCTCGACGACGTCACGATCACGCTCGCGCCGGCGAGCTTTGCGAATTGCAGCGCGAAGATCGAGACACCGCCGGTACCCTGCACCAGCACGGTGTCACCAGGTTTCACCCTGGCCTCCTCGAACAGCGCGCGCCACGCCGTGAGGCCGGCGCAGGGCAGCGTCGCCGCTTCCAGGAATGAAAGGTGCGATGGAATGCGGCTGACGCCCTCGGCATCGAGCAGCATCACCTCCTGCAACACGCCCGGCCGCGTACCGCCGAGCGCATAGCGGCGGCTTGTCGCCGACACCTTCCCGTCGATCCAGGACAGGAAGAACATCGGACAGACGCGATCGCCAACCGCGATGCGGGCAACGCCGTCACCGACCGCGATGACTTCGCCGGCACCGTCCGAGAACGGGATCAGCGGCAATCTCGTGACGCCGCCCTTGCCCTGCACCGTGAGCAGATCACGGTAGTTGAGCGATGCCGCCTTCATCCGCACCGTGACCTGGCCGGGGCCAGGCGTGGGCTCGGGCAGATCGGCCAGCTCCAGCCCCTCGATCGACCAGTCGCGCGCGACCTGCCAGACCTTCATGGCAACCGCTCCGTGCTTACGTCCCAAAGTTCTTCTGGATCGCCTTGTCGAGCGTCTCGCCACCGACGAAGCGCTGGCGCAATTCGCGCTTGAGCAGCTTGCCGCTCGGGTTCTTCGGCAGGCTGTCGACGAAGATCACGCGCTTGGGCACCTTGAAATGCGCCATCTGGCCGGCGCAGTGCTTGATGACGGCGTCCTCATCCAGCGTCTCGCCGGCCTTGACCACGACGATCGCGGTCACCGCCTCGATCCAGCGCGGATCGGGCAGGCCGACCACCGCAACCTCGGAGACCGCAGGGATGCGGTAGACCATCTCCTCGACCTCGCGACTCGCGACATTCTCGCCGCCGGTCTTGATCATGTCCTTGACGCGGTCGACCACGGTGATGTGGCCGTCCTCATCAACGGTGGCGAGATCGCCGGAGTGAAACCAGCCGCCGGCGAAGGCCGCCGCGGTCTTCACGGGGTCATTGTAATAGCCGGAGAGCAGATGCGGCGAGCGGTGCACGATCTCCCCGACCTCGCCGACTTTCACATCTTCCATCGCCGTATTGACCACGCGCGTCTCGACATTGAGCACGGGCTTGCCGGCCGAGCCGGCCTTGCGCAGCTGGTCCTCGGGCCGCAGCACGGTCGCGAGTGGCGCGATCTCGGTCTGGCCGTAGAAATTCCAGAATTTTACGGCGGGCAGGCGACGCTGGAGTTCGAGCAAGACTTCCACCGGCATGATCGAAGCGCCATAATAGCCCTTCTGCAAGGTCGACAGATCGGTCTTGTCGAAATTCGGCGAGCGCAGCATCGCGATCCAGATCGTCGGCGGCGCGAAGAAGGACGTGATCTTGTGCGCCTGGATCAGCGCCAGGATATTGTCGGCGGTCGGCTTGCCCGTGATCACGCCGGAGGCACCGAGATAGATCTGCGGCCCCAGGAAGACGTCGAGCTGGGCGCAGTGATAGAGCGGCAGCGCGTGCAGGAACTTGTCGTCCGCGCTCATGCCGCCGTCGATGATGCAGCTCACGTACTGCCACATCACGGCTTCATGGGTCAGCATCGCGCCCTTGGGCAGCGATTCCGTGCCGCTGGTGTAGACGATCTGGGCGAGATCGCGGCTGTCGACCGAGGCCTCCAGGAACGAGCCATCGGGGCTGAGGAGATCGTCGAAAGTGGTGAGGCCCGCGGACGCCGTGGCCGGATCCTCGCCCGGCAGCCAGATCATCTTCTCGACCGCGCAATCCCTGGCGCTTGCGGCCTTTGCCGGCTCGACGAAATCGGGGCCGGTCGCAAGCAGCTTCGCGCCGGAGCTTTTCAGGATGAAATTGATCTCATCCGGGTTGAGCATGAAATTGATCGGCACCAGCACCGCACCGATCCGCGCCAGCGCGAAGCGCAACGCCGCAAACGCATGCGAATTGCGCGAGAGCACGGCAACGCGATCGCCCTTGCTGACGCCGAGCCCGAGCAGGCCGCGTCCGAGCCGGTTGCAGATCGCGTCCATCTCGGCAAACGTCCAGCTCACATCGCCGCAGCTCACTGCGAGCTTGTTCGGCTCGCGGCCTGCCGAGCGGCGCAAGAGATCGCCGATGGAGTGCTCGCGCGCTTTCGAGATGGTGGCTGCGATGTCGCCGGTCATGTGTTCCTCCGTGTGATGTCTTTATTTGTTGGATTTCTTGGCTGAAATCTTGCGTCTTCATCAGGCGCCTATCTGCGCCGGGCCGCCTGGGCGTGCTCCATGTACATGTGCTCGACCGACCGATCGAGCGAGGCGATTTTCTCGAAACCGCGCCGCCAGTCCTGCAAGTGCCGGCGCGTCCAGAGCACGCCCGCCTCGCGGTCGCGGCGGCGGATCGCCTCGATGAGATGGCGGTGCGCGGCGACGAGGCGTGGGCCGCCTTCGGCAACGCCGGTCACGATCATCTCTGTGGTCGGATAGAACAGCTGCGCCGCCGGCTCGCGTGCGAGCTGGAGCACGCGGTTCTGCGAGGCCTTGGCGACCAGCACGTGGAACTCGGCATCGCATTCGGCAAGCGTGGCGGGATCGCCGACCACGGCCTCGCTGCGCACGAGATTGTTGGTGAGCTCGGCGAGGTTCTCTTCGGTCGCGCGCTCCACCGCGCCTTCGATGCTCGCCACCTCCAGCGTCATCGAGGCCTCGTAGAGCTCGCGGAACGTCACCTCGTGCAGCACCAGTGCGCGGCTGAGGCGGCTTGCGAGCTTGGTGTAGCGCGGCAGGCAGGCGTGCAGACGGCGCGAGGAATCGCGGCTGATCAAGCCGCCCTCCTCAAGCACGCGGATGCCTTCGCGAATGGTCGAGCGGTTGACACCGAACTGGCGCACCAGATCATGCTCGGTGCCGATGGGATCGCCGGGCTTGATGCGCCCATTGACGATCTCGCGCTCGATGGCGTCGGCGACTTTCTGATAGGCCGGCGCGACATCGATCGGACGGAAGAGCGGCGAAATCGGCACGGTAGCCCCCAATGGCGATTGTCCGACAAACTATAGGATCGCCCCGAAGACGCGTCAAACTGCGTCATTCATGCCGCAGATGCAGCAAATTGACTCCTGGGGAACCTCCCTCTAACTTTGTCGGACAAAGGGACAGAATAGTCCCGTACAAGAGGAAACGTATCCATGAGACCTATCGCAGCACTCGTGTCTGCGGCCGGCTTGCTGTCGGCTGCCCTGATCGTCCCCGCCTCCGCCCAGCAGGCGCCGCTCAAGATCGGCGTGCTCTCCGACTTCTCCTCGGTCTATTCCGACATCGGCGGCCAGGGGAATGTCGAGGCCACCAAGATGGCGATCGAGGATTTTGGCGGCCAGATGTTCGGCAAGCCGATCGACATGGTCGCGGCCGACGTGCTGAACAAGCCCGACGTCGCCTCTACCATCGCCCGCAAATGGTGGGAGACCGAGGGCGTCGACATGATCATCGACCTGCCCACTTCCGCCACCGCGCTCGCGGTGATGGAGCTGTCGAAGCAGTACGAGAAGGTGATGATCGTGACCGATGCGGCAAGCTCCGACATCACCGGAAAATCCTGCTCGCCCTACACCGCGCACTGGACCTACGACACCTATTCCAACGCCCACACGGTCGGCAGCGCCATCGTCAAGAACGGCGGCGACAGCTGGTTCTTCCTCACTGCGGACTACGTGTTCGGTCATTCGATCGAGCGCGACACCGGCGATGTGGTGAAGGCAGCCGGCGGCAAGGTGCTCGGCAGTGTCAAGCATCCGCTCAACACGGCCGATTTCTCGTCCTTCCTGCTTCAGGCCCAGGCCTCCAAGGCCAAGATCATCGGGCTCGCCAACGGCGGCGGCGACACCATCAACGCGATCAAGCAGGCCGGCGAGTTCGGCATCGTCGCCGGCGGCCAGAACCTGGCTGCGATCGTGATGTTCATCTCCGACGTGCACAGCCTGGGGCTCAAGCTCGCGCAGGGCCTGATCATCACCGAGGCCTACTACTGGGACCTCAATGACAAGACCCGCGCCTTCGGCAAGCGTTTCCAGGAGCGCATCAAGCGTATGCCGACGATGAACCAGGCCGCGACCTACAGCGCCACGCTGCACTACCTCAAGGCCGTGCAGGCCGCCGGCACCAAGGACACCAAGACCGTGATGGCCAAGATGCGCGAGCTGCCGGTGAAGGATGCCTTCACCGACAACGGCATCCTGCGCGAGGACGGCCGCATGGTGCACAGCATGTTCCTGTTCCAGGTGAAGAAGCCCGAGGAATCCAAGGGCCCGTGGGACTATTACAAGCTGCTCGCCGAAGTGCCGGCCGACCAGGCGTTTCGGCCGCTGAAGGACGGCGGCTGCCCGCTGGTGAAGTAACGCCGACAACGACGGACCTGCATCGCCTCGCGCGGTGCAGGTTCTCTAGCGCCGTCGCAAATCCGACGGGCTGTGGCCGAACTTCCTGCGGAACACCGTGCTGAAATAGGACGAACTGCTGAAGCCCAGCTGATAGGCGACCTCGGTGATCGACAGCGACCGCAGTTCCGGCCGCGTCAGCACGTCGTAGCAGCGCTGCAGCCGGCGATCCAAAATCCATTCGGACACCGAGACATCGGTCAGCCGGAAGAGATAATGCAGATGCCTGAGCGAGACGCCATTGCTCTTCGCAATCTTCTCCAGCGACAGATCCGCATCGGTGAGGTGCGCCTCGATCCAGGCCTTGACCGAGCGCAGGCGGGCCTGCGCAGCGCTCGCATCCTCGGAGAATTCGTCCCGCTCGCCCATGTCGAGCGCGAGCGCCAGCACGTCCATCAGCTCACCGCCCAGTCGCGTTCTCGCGGTCTCGTCCAGCGGCGCGCCCTCCGCGGCGAGCGTCGCACAGAACTCGGCGGCAATCCGGCCAAGGCCGCGGCTCGTGGCCATCGCAGTGACGACCGGCAGCCGCCCCTCGCTAAAGCGCGCCGAGAATTCCGCGCGCGGAATCTCGAGATAGAGCGATCGTACCTTGCCGACGCATTCGAGATCATAAGCCTCGGAGGCCGAGAAGATCGCGCTCACGCCGGGATTCGACAGCAGGGTCTGGCCGGCCTGGAGCACGTTGACCCGGCCCTGCTGAACGAATTCGACGTAGTAGCAATCCTTGTCGAGCTTCGCGATGTGCCGCTCGCGGCGCGAGATGCGCTGCTCCGACAGCAGGACGTCGGTCATCGTCACCGCGCCGAACCGTGCCTCGCGAATGAAGCCGTGATAGTCGGACCGCTCCTCGGCATTCACGTCGACATGGACGTAGACGTCGCAGATCGCGCCTTGCCACGCGGCGTAGCGTTTGGACGGCTCCAGATCGTCTGTCGAAAACACCAGGTTCATCGTCCGCCCATCCGTTGCGCCGCCATGATGAACGTCGTTTGTGCATCGCACAAGCTGGCCACGCGTCGAGATTCTAGAGGGCCGCCGCCTACACGCAAGACCGTTTGCGCGGAGAAGCAAAAGCTTTGCGCTCCGGAGCAAGCCGCGCTCCGGCATGTGGCCTATGAAGAACAAAAAGCAGTCCACAAAATAGGCGGGAAACGTTCGCTTGCGTCAGGTCCAGTCAACTGCTGCACAGCTTGCCGTGCCGCCCGAATGGCGATGCCCGTGAGCAGCGCCTTGTCATCGCAAATCACAACGCGGTTCACGCAGCCGGTCAAAACCATCGCCGATATAGAGGCGTTGGAGCAGCGGCCTTACGATTCGCTGGTCCCTTCCCGCAATCTGCTGGATCTCTTCGAAGCCACGGCGCACCTGCATCCCGATCGGCCCGCACTAACGGTGCTGACCAAAGGCTCGCGCGAGCCGGGCGACGCGACGCTGACGCACCGGCAATTGCTTGCGGAGATCATCCGCGCGGCCAATCTGTTCCGGTCGCACGGGATCCGCGAGAGCGGTGGGACCGCCGCGTTCCTCTGTCCGATCCTGCCGCCACTGTTCCCCGCATTGCTCGGCGCCCAGGTCGCGGGCGTCGCCAGCTCGATCAACTATCTCCTGAACGAAGACGCAATCGTCGACCTGCTCGAGGCGCAGAACGCGACGGTGCTGGTGATCCCGGCCGAAGCGGCCGATCGCGCGATCTGGGCCAAGGCCGCCAATGTCGCGAAACGCGTCCCGTCGCTGAAGACCATTTTTGTGATGGGCGCGAACGGTCCGCTGCCTGGAGGATTTCTAAACTTCAATGAGACGGCCGCGAGCGCGCGCGGCACACTGGACTTCGCACCTTCGACCGATCGCAATGCGATCTGCGCCCTCTTCCACACCGGCGGGACCACCGGACGACCTAAGCTGGTTCGGCTGACACATGGCAACCAGATCCATGCGGCCTGGGGCTTTGCTCAGGTCCACGGACTGGATGAGCTGGATGCCGCCGTGAACGGTTTTCCGCTGTTTCACGTCGGCGGCACCATAACGCTCGGCCTGTCGATCCTCGCAGCCGGCGGCCACGTGATCATTCCCTCGCCGTACAGCCTCAGAAGTCCCGATGCGATTCGCGACTATTGGCACACGGTGGAGCGGTTTCGCGCGACCATCGTGAGCGGAGTGCCGACGTCGATTGCCGCTCTTGCCGAGGTGCCGATCGGGTCCTCCGATGTCAGCACCGTTCGCATGGCGCTCACCGGCGGGGCCGTGGCTCCCAAGGCTGTCAGCGACAGGTTTCAGGCGCGGACCGGGATTACCTTGTTCGAGACCTACGGGATGACAGAAACCGCGGCCGCGATCGCTTTCAATCCCGGCCGTGGTACTCCCGTGCAAGGCAGCGTCGGCTTCAGGGCGCCGTTCGCAAAGACCAAAATCGTCGCTCTGACTGATGCCGAACTAAAGACAGAGTGTCCGCCTCTCACCAGCGGTCTTGTCCTCGTGAGGGGACCGCAGGTGTTTCCCGGATACGTCGATCCCCAGCACAACAACGGCGTGCTCACCGACGACCACTGGATCGTCACCGGCGACGTCGGCTATCTCACCCCGGATCAACGCCTCGTGCTGACGGGGCGCGAGAAGGACCTCATTGTACGAAGCGGTCACAACATCGACCCTGCCGCAATCGAGGACGTCGCGAACGCCTTCCCCGGTGTCCAGATGAGCTCGGCCGTCGGCATGCCCGACGCCTACGCGGGAGAGGTTCCAGTTCTCTTCGTGGTGCCCTCCCCCGGACAGACAATCGATCTGACGCAATTGCGCGAGCATCTCGAACACAACGTCAATGAGCCTCCTGCGAGGCCAAAGCGCGTCGTCCTGCTCGAAGCTCTTCCGGTTACCGCCGTCGGGAAGATCTTCAAGCCCACGCTTCGCGATCTCGCCGTCCGGGAAAAGGTCAGGACCGAGATCGATCGCATCTTCGGCCCCGACACCGCGGCAGATATCCTCGTCGAGAAAGACGAGAAGCTCAACACAGTCGTCAGCATCTCGGTCCATTCTGGTGATCTGGATCGAACAAAGATGCTCGTCGAAAGCCTTGCAACGCTTCCACAAACCTATCGCATCGAGAACCGATCGTCCTGACGGTCGCGCAACAGCCGGGTCGAAGAAAGGCAAGACGGGGATGAAGCGCTTTCGTTTCAATCAGCAAGAGATCGTCTTCGCAGTCTTTGCGCTGCTGTTCCTTGTGTTTTCGATCTCCCTGCGCGGCTTTCTGACGGCGGACAACATGCTGACGCTGCTCCAGAACGTGGCAGTGCTCGGCATCCTCGGCCTTGCCATGGCAATCGTCGTGATCGGACGCGGCATCGACATCTCGCTGATCGCAGCCCTTGCGGTGCCGCCGGGACTGGTGCTCCAGATGGTGCAGAACGGTCATTCGCTACCGGCCGCGCTGCTGACCGCCGTCCTGCTCACGATTGCCTTTGGCCTCGTCAACGGCTGGCTGATCGCCTATGCCGAAGTCCCTTCGCTGTTTGCGACGCTGGCAACGGGCCTGTTGCTGGCCGGGCTCGGGCAGACCGCGCTGTTCCAGCTCGACGTCGTGCAATGGAGCCCGGGCATGGACGGCTTCGAGCGGCTCGGACAAGGCACCATTCTCGGCATTCCGACGTCGATCTGGATGTTCGCAATCGCCTGCATCGTGGTCGCGTTCCTGCTGCGCCAGACGCGCTGGGGCGCCTATATCTATGCGATCGGTGACAACCCCTATGCCGCGCGTGTCACCGGCATTCCCTCTCGCCCGATCATCGTCCTGCAATATGTGATCACCGCCCTGATCGGCTGCTTTGCCGGCCTCGTGATGGCGGCATCCGTCAACTCGATGCCGACCCGCATCTTCAACTCGACGCTGATCTATGACGTCATCCTGGTCGTCGTGCTCGGCGGCATCGGGTTGTCAGGCGGCCGCGGCGGCGTGCTCAACGTCGTGATCGGCACACTCGTGATCGGCACGATGCTCAACGGCATGACCATCATGGACATCTCCTACGCCGGGCAGAATCTCATCAAGGGCGTGGTGCTGCTGCTCGCCGTCATCACGGATTCCTTCCTGAATCCGCGCAACGAGGAAACGGCACAACAGGGCGACATCTAAGCGATCCAACAATAACGACAACCACAACCAAGGAGGAAGCAATGAAGCATTTCGGCAACCCGACAAAGGCAATTGTTGCCGCACTGGGTCTTGCGGCAATGACCGCACCGGYCCTCGCCCAGCAGGGTCTGGATGAGCCGTTCCAGAAGCCGTTCAAGGAGGCACTGGCCGGCAAGACCGTGGCCTATGTGCCGGTCGCCATGAACTTCGACCTCACGGAGGGCTGGTATGCCGGACTGAAGAAGGAGCTCGAGCCGTTCGGCGTCAAGTTCGTGATCCGCGACGCCAACTGGAATACCAACGCCGGCGCGCAGGCCGTCACCTCGCTGATCTCGGAGAAGCCGGCGGTGATGGTGGTTCATAATCCGGACGTGCAGACCTACGCCAAGCTGCTGCAGCGCGCCGAGAACGAAGGCATCTACGTCATCCAGATCAACATGGGCTCTGCCTATCGTAGCTCCGCCTTCGTCGGCGCGAACTGGGTCGAGATCGGCGAACGCCAGACTGAAGGCGTGGTCAAGGCCTGCGAGGGCAAGTCCAACAAGATCGCGATCATCCAGGGCGCGCTGTCTGCGGCCGCGAGCGCCTATACGCTCAAGGGCGTCGAGAACGTGCTCGCCAAGCATCCTGAGATCAAGGTGGTGTCCAGCCAGGCCGCCGATTGGGATGCTGCCAAGGCCAAGGCGATCACGCAGACGGTGCTGAAGCAGAATCCCGATCTCTGCGGCATCGTCGGCTTCTGGGACGGCATGGACATCGGCACCGCGGCCGCGGTCAAGGAGGCCGGCCTCACCGGCAAGGTGTTCGTGGCAACTTCCGGCGGCGGCGAGCGCAAGGGCGCCTGCGAACTGGTGAAGTCGGGCGCATTCGATCTCAACATGAGCTACGACGTGCCGACCCAGGCCGCGCAGATGGCCGGCACCATCAAGTGGCTGCTGTCGTCGGGCATCAAGCCCGGCTCCGTCAAGGGCTCGGAATACACCACGCTGATTCCGATCACCAAGGAGAACGCCGATAGCCAGATGGCGTGCTGGAATCTCAGCGACCTCAAGAAATAATTGTCGCGACGCAAGACCCTGGCGTCCCGGACGATCTCACGTCCGGGACGTGGTCTCGAAACTTGCAAGGTCCCGGAATTCCGATGCGCGACACTCTGACAAGCCTGCGTTACCGCTACTGGCCCGATCATCTCCTCGGTGAAATCCTGTCCAAGCGATGGACCGAGACAGCTATCCCGGTCATCCTCCTCCTGATCGTCGGCCTCGCGCTCAGCCGGTCCATCGACAATTTCCTGTCGCCAGCGAGCCTTGCCGACACCGCGCGCCAGGCTGGAGAGATCGGCTTCATCGCGCTCGGGCTGGCGCTGGTGGTCATCGTCGGCGGCATCGATCTCTCAGTCGGTTCGATCTTCGCACTGACCGATTTCTGTGCCCTCTATCTGCTCGACGTGCTGGGCTGGCCGGTCCCGGCGGTCGTGGCCGCCACCCTGCTCTGCGGCTCACTGCTCGGCGCCGTCAACGGCATCCTGATCGGATATTTGCGACTGCGGGCCTTCATCACCACGCTGATCACCCTGATCATCTACCGCTCGGCCTACGATCTCCTGATCCAGCGCTACTCCAACGCGATCGCGTCGGCCTTCCCCGACATTCCGTCCTGGGATTTCATCGGCAGCGGCAGCATCTTCGGCATTCCGACCGTGGCGCTCGTCTATATCGTCATCGCCATCTTCGGCCATATCTTCATGACCCGGCTGCGACCGGGCTGGCACATCACCGCGATCGGCGGCTCGCGTCGCTCGGCGTACAATTCCGGAATCCCCGTCCGCCGCACCATCGCGCTCTGCTACGTCGCAAGCGGCGTGCTCACCAGCATCGGTGCGCTGTTCTTCGCGTCCCGGCTCGGCACCGTCGGTGGCGACATCGGCGTTGGCCTGGAGGTGATCGTTCTGACCGCGACGGTACTGGGCGGCATCACGCTCGGCGGCGGTAAGGGCTCGGTCGCCAAATCGGCGGTCGGGGTGCTGATCGTGCTCCTGATCACCAATGGCCTGACGACCATGAATGCACGTGGCGGCGTCAACCGGATGGCGCTTGCCGGCATCCTGCTCGTTGCTGCCATGGTCGACATCCGCTGGCAGAAGAATCGGACGCGCATCATCAGTAAGGTCTACGTGGCCCCCACCTATCACGCGCTGCCGCCACCGCCGCCGACCGAGATCGGGCAAGGCGGCCCGTTCGAGCAGAACGACAAGCTGCGCAACGTCGAGTCGATTGGCCTCGGCCGCATCGAGGCACCTGAGGACGTCATCCTCGATCGCCACGACAATCTCTATGCGGGTTCGCGCCACGGCGACATCATGCGCTTCCTCGCGCCCGACTATCAGAAGATGGAGGTGTTCGCCCATATCGGCGGCCAACCACTCGGCATGGCCTTCGACCGCGAGGACAATCTCTACGTCTGCATCGGCGGCATGGGGCTCTACCGGATCAAGCCTGACGGCACGGTGGAAAAGGCGACCGACGAGACCAATCGCAGCATGCGCTCGGTCAACGACGACAGCCGCCTGCGGCTCGCCGACGACCTCGACATCACCGACGACGGGCTGATCTTCTTCTCCGAGGCCACCGTGCGTTACGAGATGGACGAGTGGCCGATCGACGGCCTCGAGGCGCGTGGCAACGGCCGCATCATCTCCTACGACACCAAGACCGGCGTGACGCGCACCGAACTGCGCGGCCTCAAATTCCCCAACGGCATCTGCGTCGCCAGCGACGGCCAGTCGATTCTGTTCGCCGAAACCTTCGGCTGCTCGATCAAGCGCTATTGGTTCGCAGGGTCAAAGAAGGGCAAGGTCGAGGTCGTCATGGACAATCTGCCGGGCTACCCCGATAACATCAACCTCGCCTCCGACGGCAATTACTGGCTGGCGCTGGTCGGCATGCGCAGCCCCTCGCTCGACCTCGCCTGGAAGATGCCCGGCTTCCGCCGCCGCATGGGCAAGCGCGTGCCGGTGGACGAATGGCTGTTCCCCAACATCAACACCGGCTGCGTGGTCAAGTTCAACGAGCAGGGCAAGATCGTCGAATCGTTCTGGGACCTGCGCGGCGAAAACCATCCGATGATCACATCGATGCGTGAGCATCGCGGCTATCTCTATCTCGGCGGCATCCTGAACAACCGGATCGGCCGCTACAAGCTCGACAATGCCGATCCGAACTTCGTCCAGTACGACAAGCGATGGGGGAAGCAATCGTGATCGCCGCCGTCAGGGAGTTCGCAAACCGCTTTCTCGGGCGCGGCGACGCCACCATCACCGTACCGTCCTTCGACGGCGCGTTGAAGCCCAACCAGAAGCTGGAATCGGCCGAAACCTCGCTGACATGCGAGGCGCCGCAGGATCTCGCCACCGACGGAAGCAACCTCTTCATCGCGGACGGTGAGCGTTTGCTGCGCCTGGATGGCGGCACGGCCTCGGAGGTCCGCAGCTTCGAGCGCCCGATCTCCGCGCTGTGTGCCCTGCCCGGCGGTGGTCTTGCGGTTGCGCTCGGGGGACGCGAGGTGCGGCTCTACGCAAGCCCCTCGGCCGAGCAGCCAAGCGTGACGTTTGCGGATGGCGCGTTCAATGCCGTCAACGCACTGACGCTCGCGAGCGACAACGCGCTGATCGCGACGGACGGCTCGGCGACATGCGGCGTCGATGACTGGGCACGCGACCTGATGGAGCTCAACCGGAGCGGCCGCGTGTTCAGGCTGGATCCCGCCAGCAAGACCGTGACACCGCTGGCTCAGGGGCTCGGCCATGCCTTCGGTGCCTGCGTGCATGGCAACAGCGTGCTGGTCAGCGAGAGCTGGCGCCACCGGCTCGTCCTTGTTGCGCCGGGCGCACCGCCGCGGACCGTGCTCGCTCACCTTCCCGTCTACCCCTCGCGGCTGTCGAAGGCGGCGGGCGGCGGCTACTGGCTCACCGCCTTCACGGCGCGCACCCAGCTCATCGAGTTCGTGTTGCGCGAGCCGGCCTACCGGCGCCGCATGATGGCGGAGATCGATCCGGCGTATTGGGTTGCCCCACGCCTGCGCTCGGGCTTCTCGTTCAAGGAGCCGATGCAGGGTGCACACATCAAGACCATGGGCGTGATCAAGCCGTGGGCGCCGCCGCGCTCCTATGGCCTCGTCATCCGACTCGATGCAGATGGCCAGCCGCTCTATTCACTGCACAGCCGGGTCGACGGCGCCAATCACGGTATCGTTGCGGCGATCGAGATGGGCGGCGATCTCGTCCTGATCGCCAAGGGACCGGGCCGCGTGCTGCGACTGCCGCTGTCCGGTCTTGCCGAGGAGTTCCGCTCATGAGCGACATCGCACTCTCGCTGCGCAAGGCCACAAAACTTTACGCCGGCGTGCCCGCCATCGACGGGGTCGACTTCGACCTCCGCCGCGGCGAGATCCACGCGCTGGTCGGCGAGAACGGCGCCGGCAAATCGACACTGACCAAGGTGATGGCCGGCGTGGTGACACTGACGTCAGGGACCATGACGATCGACGGCGCCGACGTCGTACCACGGACACCGCTGGAGGCGCGCAATCTCGGCATCGCCATGGTGTTCCAGGAAAACAGCCTGGTGCCGACCATGACTGTCGCGCAGAATCTGTTTCTCGGGCAGGAGAAGTTCTATAATCGCCTGCGCGGCATCTACATCGCTGCGCAGCAGTTCCTGCAATCACTCAATTTCGACGTCACGCCGACCGCCACCGTCGGCGGCCTCGGCGCCGCCAAGAAGCAGATGGTGGAGATCGCGCGCGCGGTTTTGCACCGCGCCAAGGTCATCATCTTCGACGAGCCGACGGCGTCGCTGACGCCGGAAGAGAAGAAATACTTCTTTGACCTCGTCCGCGATCTCAAGAAGCGCGGCGTCTCGATCGTCTTCATCTCGCACGCCCTGGAAGAAGCTTTGCTGCTCGCCGACCGCATCACGGTTCTGCGCGACGGCAAGCACGTCGTCACCGACGATGCCGCCAACTTCGACCGCGCGGCGATCGTGCAGGCCATGGTCGGGCGCGACCTCTCCAACACGCTCTACGGTGCGCGAAAGAGCAACGTGCGGTCGCCCGGCGCGCGCGTGCTCACCGTGCAGAACCTGAAGATGGCGCCGATGGTGAAGAACAATTCGCTGTCGGTGTTCGCCGGGCAGATCACCGGCGTGTTCGGCCTCGTCGGCGCAGGCCGCACCGAAACGTTCAAGATCGTCTCCGGCGTGCTGAAGCGCGACTTCTTCCATGGCGGCGAGATCCTGCTGCACGACAAGCCGGTGCGCTACCGGGTGCCGGCGCCGGCGGTGCAGGCCGGCATCGCCTATGTGACTGAAGACCGCAAGGTCGAAGGCTTCTTCGAGACGTCCTCGATCGCACGCAACATCTATCTCGGCCTTCTGTCGAAATTTCCCAAGGGCCGCATGTTGCTGTCGCGGCGAGAGAACGAGGCGATCGGCAGGACCTGGATCGAACGGCTCAAGGTTCGCGCGATCGGCAACGACGGCAAGGTGGTCGAGCTTTCCGGCGGCAATCAGCAGAAGGTCGTGATCGCCAAATCGCTGGTTCAGGAGCCCGACCTGATCATCTTCGACGAACCGACGCGCGGCGTCGACGTCGGCGCCATCGTCGAGATCCACGAGTTGATCAACCAGCTCGCCGACGAGGGCAAGGCGGTCGTGGTCATCTCATCCTACCTGCCCGAGATCATGGCGCTCTCCGACCGCATCCTGGTTTCGCGCCAGGGCAAGGTCGTGGAGGAGTTCTCCGCATTGGAGGCGACGGAGGAAAGGATCATGTACGCCGCGATTCACTGAGCATGACGGTCTACGGCTTGTGCGCTTTCTGGCGCAGCGCCTCGATGAGGCGCAGCTTTAGTTCATCTGCGGCCTTCTGGTTAACGTCCTGGCCGATCTGCGCGCTCGCCTGCGCCAGCGCATCGGACTTTTCCATAAACTTCCGGCCTGCAGGCTGGGCATAGAACGCCTCGATCTGGCGCAGCTCGTCGACGGTGAAGTTTTGGGCATAGAGAGCGGCGATCTGGTCGATCAGCGAGGCAAAGAACGGCGCGTAGATATCGGAGCCCGGCGCCGTCATTGCGTCATAATCGCGCTCGATCTCAGGCCGGTCCTGTGCGACCACGGGTCTCAGCTTGAGCAGGAGCTGCGGGAGCGCCGCGCGATACTGATCTGCGATCTTCAGCGTGGCGACGAGTTTTCGCGCAGCATCCATCGCCTCGGGCGACGGCGCTTGCGCCGACGCGTTGCAGACGAGGAGCAGGAGGGCGCCGGCAATCGTTAATAAGAATCTCGACATGCATCTCTCCCGAAAAATCGTCCCGGCGACGCGATGTGTTCTCAGCGGCGAGCCGGAGCCGCGCCGATGATCGTTACCGGCGCGCCTTCGGCGGCGGCCTCCCGCTCGTCGTCGACATCCGTCACCTTGACGAAGAGGCTGGGCACCCGCTCGGCGCGGTCGAGCAGCCACGCCGCCCCGAACATGATGGCGAAGCCGGCGAACGAAACGGCGAGTTGCTCCCAGACGCCCCTGGTGTATTGCATCAGGATCCAATGCGCCGAGAACGACAGGAACACGCTGAGGCAAAAGATCGGCAGCGAATGCTGGCCGCAGAGGATGACCGGGTGCAGCCATTTCAAATGCAACGCTTTCCAGTGGCGCGGGATGAAATAGGTCATCCAGATCGCCACCGCCAGAAAGTGCGTGAAGCGCAGCATGTCGAGGTCGGTCTTGTCGATCGGGTAGATCGCCTTGATCATCCATTTCGGGATCAGCGCCTCGAGCGCAGGGATGTGCCAGGTCATCACGATCAGGAATGCGAAGGCGAGCCAGGCCGCGGCCAGCGTCATCGCCGCCTTCGACCACACCCATGTTGCGATCTTGTCGATCTGGCCGACGCCACACCAGGCGGCGAACACGAACATCAGCTGCCAGCAGAACGGGTTGAAGTACCAGGTCGTGCCCGGCGGATAGGAGGCGATGTTCCAGTCGAACCGGCGCGCCAACACATACAATACCACGGAGGCAGCCAGCGTCAGGTTCGGCCGGCGCACCAGGCCCCACACGATGAAGGGCGCGGCGAGCACCAGCGTGATGTAGAGCGGCAGCACGTCGAGATTGACCGGCTTGTAGCGCAGCGAGAGCGCCTGACCTATCAGGATGTCCGGATGGTCGAGAAAATTGTGAACGTTGAACTCGTCCGCATACATCGGGTTGTCGAACCTCCTGACCGTTCGCGCGATCTGCGCAGTGAACAGCAGGAACAGCATGATGTGGGCAACGTACATCTCGCCCGCGCGCCGCCACAGCCGCTTCAGCGCGGCGAGAAACCAGCCGCCGGCGACGATCGGCCCGTAGATCCAGCCGACCAGATAGCCGGAGATGAAGACGAAGAACTCGGCGGCGTCGCTGAAGCCGTAATTGCGCAAGGTCAGCCAGGCCACGACGTCGTGCGGGATGTGATCGAGGAAGATCATCCACAACCCGATGCCGCGGAAGAGATCGAGGCGCAAATCGCGCTCGACCGGCGCCAACAAAGCTGACTGGTCCCGTGTGCTCATGGCCCCGCCTCGTCCGGTGGGCGTCGCGCCGTCGCGGCGCCGAAAGATCGAATGCTAAAAAATGTAGATCAAAAGTCACCTGGCCCTGCGGCTAGTGCCGACGGTAGCCGACCTTGGCGTCCGTGCAAGGGGCTTCGTCATCGGGGCGCACAGACCGCGTCCGGCAAGTCATGAGACCTTGAACGGCGCCGGCGGGAGGTGGTGGTCGTCCCTGCAAGATGTCGAAAACAACCCCATGCACAGTAGAGACGGTCTCTTAAGTCCTTGCTTTGCCTGCGAAACTCAAACGGCCCGTCGGGCAAAAAATCAGCCCGGCGGTACGATCGCACGCCAGGGAGGGAGCAGGGTCAGGTCAGCTCGCCGCCCCGGGCAAGCATCTCGGTCAGCATCGCCTCGGCCTTGTGCTGGAGCGGCAGCGCGCCGCTCTCGGAGGCGATCGCGATGGCCGCGCGCAAGGCGACGATGATCGCGGCCTTGTTCGCCGCATCCGTCGGCGGCGTCACCACGGCCTCGCCGAGCAGGGCCTCGGCCTCGAGGCCGGAAAACCCCTGCTGGCGAGCGGTGTTGCGCGCCTCGCGCAGCATGTTCTGCGCGGCCTGGACGTCGCCGAGGCGGAAGGTTGCGAGCGCAAGATAGATCGAGCTGCGCAGCACCGCCGAGGTATAGCCGACCGCCTTCGCCTCCTCGCGCGCCTCGGCCAGCATGCCGCGCGCCCGGTCGAACAGCCCCTGCTCCAGATAGGCGATGCCGAGATGACAGGCGAGCACCGGCACGAACAGCCGGATGCCGTGCTTCTGCGCCAGCACGAACCCGTCTTCGAGAATGGCAGCGGCCGCGGCCGGCTCGTTGCGGCCGAGCATCAGCCAGCCGCCGCTATAGGCGGCGGCGACGCGGTCGTAGGGGCGGTTGGTCTCTTCCGCGATCGCCGAAGCTTGTTGCTGGAACTGCTCGGCGGCGTCGAGTTCGCCCATGACGGTGTGGGTGAAGCTCTTCATCATGCAGCAGAGGAGCAGTGTGTATTTTGGGGGAGTGGCAAACGGCGCGCTCGCTTCGGGTCCCATGAGATTAGCGCGGCCTTGCGCCAACATCTGCTCCGCTTCGCGATATCGACCGGCGAGAAAATAGGCCTGTCCCAGATTGTATTGTGCAAGGTTGCGCCAACCCGGGTTGCCTGACTTCTCGGCGAGGCCAACGACCTCCTGGCCGAGCGCAACCGCTTCAGTTGGCGTTCCGTAGAAATTCTGTCCACCCGCCATGACGGTCATGGCGGCGACCTTTCTTCCGATGTCGTCAATTCCACTAGCCCGGCGTTCGGCCTCTTTTCCGAGATCGATCCACTCGGCAACCTGACCGGACCAGATGAATGCCATTCGCGCCTCCATCCGGAGGTCAATTGCATCTGCCTCCCGCGAGAGAGTCATCGGCATCTTGTCGAGCGAACTCATCGCGATCCCGAAATAGTCGACCGCATCGGCATACGCCGAGCGCACAAGACATTTCTGCGCGGCACCTCTCCCGTACCCGAACGCTTTCAGCCAATCCTTCGCGCGCATCGCGTGATAGCAAAGCGTGTCAGGACCGTCGCTCCATGTCTCGTCGCTTTCGAAGGCCGCAAGTATTCGCCCATGTATGTTCTCGCGCACCTTTTCGACCATCGACTCGTAGGTCACTTGGCGGACCATCTCGTGCTGGAACTCGATCGAGTCCTCAAGTTCACTATCGATCCTCACGAGGATCTCGGCTCGGTCGAGCGCTCCGAGGCAATCCTGGAGAATGTCTTCGGGCAGCGCGGCGACGTTCCGCAGCATCATCACGCTTGAGCGCGGCCCCAGCGCCGCCGCTATTTGGAGAACCGAGCGCTCCTGCCTTGAGACACGATCGAGCCGCGCCGCAATCACCCCCTGAATGCTGGTAGGGATGCCGAGCTCGTCAATAGGTCGAACGAGCGCAAGGTCACCCCACTGACCGCGAAGCGTGCCACTATCTTTCAGTCCACGGCAGACTTCCTCGAGAAATAGAGGAACGTTGGCAGTATGAGAGATGATCCGGTTCTTCAAATCGGTGTTCATCGCCGACGGTCCGAGCATATCGGCCAACATGGCCAATCCCGAATCGTCATCCAGGGGGCGCATTGCAATCACTTCCGCATGGCAGCGTGCGATCCACTCGGGCATGCCGTTCGGCCTGCTCGTGAGAAAAACTATCAGGTTGGGACTCTGTAACGACGCGATTGCAGCAACAACCGCATCGCTGGCTCGGTCGATCCAGTGCAGGTCCTCGATGAGAAGAACCGTACGCTGTTGAAAGGCCAGGCTTTGCACGATGGCGCAACTTGCATCGGAAATGGCACGCGCGCGCGCGTAAGGCTCCAGCTCACTCCAGCGATGATCCGCGACCGGAATATCCAATATGGAATCGATCGCGAGCTGATGGATTGCCGGCAACTCCTTTCGGATGTCGACCAGACTATCCGAATCTCTGGCGGCAACTTCGAAGATCGAAAGTATGGTGCGCTTGAGCGCGCTGAACGGCACGCCCTGAAGGTTCGGACTACACTCGGCGTCAATCAGCCGCCAGCCATCGGCCTTGAGCTCCTGGGCGAACTCATGCGCGAGCCGCGATTTTCCGATGCCTGCATCGCCGATCAGCAGGACCGTCTGCCGGCTTGCACTGGACCTCTCCGCGGCACGTGCCAAAAGGGCCCGCTCAGTCGTGCGATCGACAAACCGCGAAACGCTCCGCGCTCGTCGCACCCGCCAGCTTGAAAGGTCGCTCGCTCCGACGACACGGTAGACCGGCAGCGGCTCGTTGAAACCGCGCAGCACCTTGCGACCCAAGGCTTCGAATCGGACATGTCCATCCGCGAGTTTCTGGCAGGCCTCCGACACGTAGATCCGATTGGCCTCGGCCGCGGCCTCCAGCCTCGCGGCAAGATGCTGAGCGGCTCCTCCGATCTCGTAGACCTTGGAAAACTCGCTGGCGACCATATAGGCGACGACGTGCCCCGAATGGAGGCCGACCCGAACCTGAAGTCCGGGATCGCCAAGACTGCCGACCCGCCGGACAAGCTCGATGGCCGCATGGCAGGCCAGCGGAGCATGGTTGTCGTCGGCGATCGGGGCACCAAAGACAGCGGCCAAGCCGTCCCCCAACTCCTTGCTGACGATGCCGCCAAACTGGCGTACCGCGCCCCTCATGGCCGCCAGCGCTGGCTCCAGGCGTGAGACGGCCTCCTCCGGCTCCAATTCGGCAACAAGCCCTGTGGAGTCGATGACGTCGGCTCGGAGAATTGTCACAAACCGCCGCTCGCTGTCGGGATCAGCACGCCGACGTACCGCCGCCCCACACTTGGAGCACCAGCTATCGTCCGAATCAATCGCCGACTGGCACGCGAAGCAATGCATTCCTGCGCCTTCAAGGATCGCGGCGTCGCTGTCGTCCAGCGCCCGCGAGCAACTCGTGGTAAGAATACCTATCAAGAACCGCTTAGCAATCGGACTTGCCCATCGCCGTTAGCGGAGCACGGTGCGGTTGGCGATCTGGACGAAACACAGTCCTGAGTGGTAGCCTATGCAAATCCCAGCAAAGATGGGGCATATATTCGGCGAAGCCGGGTTGGCAAAACTAACCGGCGTCGCGGAGCTGTATGTATTTTCACAAAGCCAAGGACATATTGAGGGAAAAGACGATGGGGTCGAGAACTTACACCGGGGCTTCATTCAAAGATTTGATGAACGACAATTATTTCCCTCTGGAGAACATGCAGAGGAGCGTGGACATCCTCAAGGCGTCGCCGGACATCCACGTGCCGACCCTGGAGTACGGCCAGTACCATCTGATCCTGACGCCGGCGGACAAATGGCCGGACGGGAGCGCGGCGTACTGGCACAAGGAGAAGGGACGGGCTCGCGTCGACCTCACCACGCAGTTGAATACGGTCCCGCTGTCCAAGGACGAGCCCGGCGTGATCCCGCTGACGCGATGCGCGCTGCTCGATGCCTGCGTGCGGAAGTGCTTCAATTCCGAGCCGCCGATCCCGATGAAGACGAACATCATCACCCACGCGGCGAGCGACGCCTATGCCGACCGGCACGAAATCCGGCTGGAGTGGGAATACGACAACGGCGAGGACCAGGCGCCGACGCTGCTCCACCTGACGATGGTCTGTCCGTATCGACCCTGATTCCGAGCGGGAGCAGCGCGGAGGCTTCCGCACCAATCTAGCATGGTCCGTCGTCGCCACAGCATGCGTTGCACGACGGACCAATCATGCCCCGCCCGCTCCGCTCGAAGGCCGCGTTGCACTGTCTCGCGGCCGCGCCCCGTCACGGGCCTGTCGCACGAAGATGATCCGCTACCTGCCAGTGCGCGCGCGACTCGCCTCGATGAGGCGACCGCCGCGTTCGTTTGACAGGAGCGCCCGATGCCCGTTGGACTGCTGGAGGTCGTAGGCACCATCGATGTCAGCCAGTTCTGGCCGGAGGGCCGGTCGGACGCCGACACCACCAAGGTCGTGGTGAATGTCGTCCCTGACGCGATCCGCTTCCGCAAGAACGACTCGGTGCCGTTCCAGCCGACCCACGTCTTCGAGGGCGCCAAGGTCAAGGGCCGGACCGCGACGGCGCCGATCAAGAACGGCAAGCTCACCATTCGCCTTCAGGGCATCGACGCGCCGGAGCTGCATTATCAGCCCTCGCCGCTCTCGGCCGCCGAGAAGAAGGGCCTGAGCGACGCCAAGCGGCAGGCCTATCACGAGGTCACACACCCCTACCGGCAGTTTCTTGGCGCGACGACGAGCAAGGCGCTGCATGACTTCCTCAGCAGCGCCGGCGGGCCGACGCTCGCCTGCCGCGTGTTCACCCATGTCGATGCGCCGAACGAGGTGTTCGACACCTATGGCCGGCTGGTCGGCGACATCGAGGTGACGGTCGCCGGCAAGAAAATCGACATCAACCACTGGCTAGTGGAGCAGGGCTTTGCCTATCCGACCTTCTATTCTTCGATGAACGACGACGAGATCAAGGCCTTCCTCGCGCTTGCGAAGCCCGCACGCGCGCAGAAGCTGCCGGTCTGGAAGCATCTCGCCAAGACGATTCTCGCCTTCGACTTCGACCTGCGCGAACCCAGGAAGAACGAGACCGACGTGCTCGCGACCGACAAGGGCCCCGTGATCCTGCCGAAGCTCTATCGCCGCTACACCAACTGGTCGGCGCGCAAGAAGGCCAAGGTGACGAGCCAGACCTTCCAGAAGTTTCTGGGCGAAGGCTCCGGCGGCAAGCCCGACACCTGCTACGAGATCGACGACTTCCTGACCAACGGCGTGCACTCGGCCACGCCGCGCAATTTCGCCGACTTCGTCGAGGGCGGCAAGACGATCAAGTTTCAGCCGGACGGGCTGGTGTTCGGCGAGGCGCCGTCGAGTCTCGTGGGGGCGGACGGCAAGCCGATCACAACGTTCTGAGGACGCGCGCGGCCGACCGGGATCAACGGCGTTTTGTCGCAGATTGCTGCCGGCCGTGAGCTCGCACGTTCATGCGCCGCTATTCTCCTGTCGTTGCAGGCATTTCCGGCGGCCGAGCCTGGCTGATCAAAGACCGCTCGCGCTAACGGTTAGAATTCGCTACTACACAACCATAGATTTTTCGTCTATTTTCCTGACCGCGGCCATTGCGGAGCGTCCTCGGCAGAAGTCCGAGTGACCCAAGATGCCGGCTCTCAGAGCGAGCCGGTGGATGAGAGCAAGATCAATCCGGCGGAGCCGCCTGCCCGTTCTCTCGGCGGGCCGGCGCCGCAGTCAAGCGACAAGGAGAGCGGCATGCTGGTTCGACAGAACGTGTGGGAGCTTGGCGGCGACTGGGCGGATCCGATTCTCTGGTACGCGCGCGCGGTTGGCGCATTGAGGCCGAAGCCGCTCAACGATCGAACCAGCTGGCGCTTCTGGGCCGGCATGCACGGCTATCATCAGGGCCTGTGGGAGTTCTACGGCTACAAGGCGCCTGCCGAGCAGGTTCCTGCCCAGGCCGACTTCGACGAGTTCTGGCAGCAATGTCAGCACGGCAGCTGGTATTTTCTGCCGTGGCACCGCGGCTATCTGATCGGGTTTGAGAAGCTCATTCGTTCGACCGTCGTGACGCTCGGCGGGCCGCCTGACTGGACCCTGCCCTACTGGAACTACTTCAAACCCGGTCAGGATGGCTTGCCGCCGGCATTCGGCAGCCCGGACTGGCCGGACGGCACAGGTAACAATCCCCTCTTTATTGAACAGCGGTGGGGACCCGGCGATCCCTCGCAGCCCGGCAAAGTCTTCGTCCCGCTCGACGCCGTGAACCTGGACGCGATGGACGTTCACGAGTTCACCGGTGTGGCAAGTGGCGGCGACCGCGGCTTCGGTGGCATCGACACCGGCTTCGAGCACGGCGGCACCAAGCATGGCGACATCGAAAGTCAACCGCACGACCAGGTTCACGGCCTTGTCGGCGGCGAGAAGATGTTCCCGGAGGCGAGCACAAGGCCATTGCCGGGACTGATGTCGTCACCGGTGACGGCCGGTCTGGATCCCATCTTCTGGCTGCACCACGCGAATATCGATCGGCTGTGGCAAAGCTGGAGGCAGAGCGATTCCCAAAACACGGATCCGGAAGAAGCCAGTTGGAAGAAGGGACCTGCCAGCCTCGGCCAGCACAAATTTGTCGTTCCTCTCCCCGACGGCTCGCCGTGGGAGTACACGCCGGAACAGATGTCGGACTTTGCCGGGGTGGGCTATACTTACAGCGATTTCTCGCCGGCAGGCGCGCCATTGGCGGCCGTCGCCGGCAGGACAGCGACATCATCCGGAGCGGTCGCGATGGCGAGATCGACTGGAGCAACAGTTGAGGTGCTTGGCGCCAATGCACAATCGCTTCCCGTCGCAGGGAAAGGTGCCGAGACCTCCGTGCAACTCGATGCGCGTACGCATACGAAAGTTGCCGCCAGGCTGGCTGCGGGCCCCGCGCCCGGGGCGCGCGCGGAGCAGGTCTTTCTCAATCTGGAGAATGTGCGCGGATATTCCGACGCCACCGTGCTGCAGGTCTATCTGCAGTTTGCGGGGAAGGACGGCGCGCCGTCCTTCGAGCGGCAGGTCGGGAGCATCGGGCTGTTCGGCATCACCAAGGCGACGGAGAGCGATACCGGGCACGCGGGAGACGGCTTGTCGTACGCGCTGAACATTACCAAGCCCTATTCGGAGTTCGCCGGTTCGGGCAATGCCGATCCCGCAAAGGTCGGCGTTCGCCTCCAGGCCGTCGCGCCGGTGCAGCAGTCGGCCGACGTGAGTGTCGGCCGCATCAGCATTGTCCGACAGGGCGATTGACGGCAGCTCATGACGCCCGCGGCCTACGAGCGTCTGCAAATCCGTATTCCGCTCACCGTCGCGGCTGCCGCCGCGTGGGCGGCGGTCGTGGCGTTGTCAGATCAACGCAGGCTCGTCGCCTTCTGCAACAGCGATGTGTGGCCGGCACTGTCGCTCGATAAGCTCGCCCTTGCCATGACGTTCTATTCGCCGGCAAGACTCGCCGGCGAATGGATGCTGATGGTCGCGGCGATGATGATGCCGATGCTCGCGGGCGCTCTTGGGCACGTGCGTGCGCGAAGCCTGCCGCGCCGACGCATGCGATCGATGGCGCTCTTCATGATCGGATATTGCGCCATCTGGGCTGCCTGTGGCATTCCCATCGTGCTGGCCGTGCTGGCGCTGCAACTGATGCAATCATCATCGATCGTCACGATCGCATTGGCGGGATCGCTCGTCCTGGTCTGGCAATTCTCCCCGGGGAAACAGATCTGCCTGAACCACTGCCACGACCAGCCGCCGCTGGCGGCTTATGGAATCAGGGCCGACCTGGCTGCTCTCGGATATGGCGTCACCCAGGGCATCTGGTGTTGCGGAGCCTGCTGGGCGCTGATGCTCGTTCCGTTGGCGATGCAAGGCGCGCATTTGCCGGCGATGGCCGCGACCAGTGCATTCCTGATTGCCGAGCGCCTGGACAAACCGCGGCGCCCGGCCTGGGAGGTGCGATGGCCATCGACCGCTGCCAGGCTGCTATGGTTCAGGCTCGGCCTTTGGCGACGCTCGGAGAGCGCCGGAATGAAGGCAACCTGATCGGTGCCGACGGCAGGCGCGACGACGCAATTCCCGCAGGCGACCGGGCAAACTTTGCCGGCGACACCGCCGCACCGGCAATTTTTTCAAGTTGCCGATGAGCGCGAGCCCGGAAACATCGGGAAATCGAACGAAAGCATCTGGCACGCACGTTGCTTGCCCTTCGCGATCGTCTCGAGGGGCCGAACATGCAAGTCACGGCAGGAGCATCAATCTTCGGCTACCAGCCTGCAAAAGCCGGCTCATCGGCCGGTGCATCGAAGCCGTCGGTGACCGACAATGGTGGGCCCTCGCAAGCAAGCGAAGATGGCGCATCGGGCGACAGCAGCGTCGTGCAGGAATTCCTGAAATACGCGAAGATGAATCCCTTCGACCGTATGCGGGCTGCCATTCTGAAGAGCATGAATCTCAGCGAGGCCGACCTCGCCAACATGACCCCGGACCAGAAAGCGGCGGTGGAGCAGAAGATCCGGGACGCCATCGAAAAGGAGCTGGAGAAGAAGGGCCAGCAGCCCGGCAGCCTGGTCGACCAGTCCGCGTAACGACCGCGCATCACCAGTGGAATGTCGCGCCTTTTCCAATCTCGCAATCGAATGCCGTATCCTTGAGAACGGCGTCATTGACGGCGTCCAGGACCATCGTGCGCGCCTCGATCCTGCCGTTTGGGTGCACCCTGAACGACAGGAATTCCCTGACCGCCTTGTCCGGTCTCACCGTGAAATGGGTCGTCGCGAAAGCGATCGTCCCGTCAGGCTGGATCATGTATTCGTCAAACCGCATGCTCGCCTTGACCGGAGGTCCCGCCGCGCCCGTGCCGTAAACTTGACAGGCTGAAAGGTCGACGAGCATGCGAAATTCCTTGCCACCGACGATCGCCTTGTTCAGCGCCGCATAGTCGGCGTTTCCGGGTTCGTCCGCGATCGCGGGGTGCGTCCAGAAGCTCGCTACGATCGCCAGAGCGGCGGCGCAGTTGCGCAGATCATTCGACAAATGTGGCTCCCAGGGATGGCGGCTCTCGGCTGGACCTCGTTTCGCCGGAGCAGGCGTGCGATGACATTGGTCGCCCTAGCCGGCTCCCGACTCGAACTTCACCGCTTCATGATTGATGATGACCTCTCGAACGACCAGGGCATGCAGCTTCCGGGTAAAATCCGGATCGAGCCCGCTCTGTGCGGCGAGGATGCGAAGCCGCTTCAATTGCACCGCTTCACGTCTGGGATCCCGGGATTCCAGTCCATGTCTGGCCTTGAGCTCTCCGATCGCATCAGTACAGCGAAAGCGTTCCGCGAGCAGGTGCACCATCGCCGCATCCAGATTGTCGATGCTGCGGCGCAGCCTGGCGAGATCGCCGGCAAACTCCTGGTCATCATCCGTCATCGATCGGCACCTCCAGACAGCGCCGCGGCGGACAACCCGCCCTTCTGCAGAATGAAGCCCGCAATCTCATCGACACCTTGGCCGCTCTTCAGATTGGAGAAGATGAACGGTCGCGCGCCTCGCATCCGCCGCGCATCCGCTTCCATGATCTCCAGGTTCGCGCCCACCATGGGAGCCAGGTCGATCTTGTTGATGACCAGCAGATCGGATCGCATGATCCCCGGCCCTCCCTTGCGCGGGATCTTCTCTCCTGCGGCGACGTCGATCACGTAGACGGTCAGGTCCGCAAGCTCCGGGCTGAAGGTGGCGGCGAGATTGTCGCCGCCCGACTCGACGAAGCAAAGCTCCGCATCCGGAAACTTCAGGTTCATGTCGTGGATCGCCGCCAGGTTCATCGAGGCGTCCTCCCGTATGGCCGTATGCGGACAGCCACCCGTCTCCACCCCCATGATGCGCTCCGCCGCCAATGCCTGCGCACGCGTCAGAATGAGCTGATCCTCCTTGGTGTAGATGTCGTTGGTGATGACGTAAATCTCGTAGAAGTCGCGCAGGTGCTTGCACAGCGCCTCGACCAGCGCCGTCTTTCCGGAACCGACAGGGCCGCCGATGCCGACGCGCAGCGGCCCGTTGGTCGCCGCAATGCCGGGTGTGCGGAGAGACCTGCTCTCGCGTTCAATCGTCTTCATGACCGAAACAACCTCGTATATTGGAGCTCGTGTGCGATGGACGCGAGCTCAACCATCACGCCTGCCGAACCGAGATCGTCGACCGTCTCGCGGCTTGCGATTTCACTGCGCGACAGGATCGGCAGCTCGAGCGCCGCGATGGCGAGCTGACCATCGGTCTGTCCGAGAGGCACCAATCGCACCCCCGCGCTCACCAGATTGGCGATGTAGCTGTGCAGGAATGCCGGCAGCGCGATGTCGACGGCAATCCGTTCGCGCGCGGCTCGCGCTCCGAGCAGGACAGCCAGCACCGGCGGGCATTTCGGGTCGGAGAACATGTCCAGAATTCGATCCGGCCAGACGCTGCGAAGGGTCGTAAGGCACGCAGACGATTGCTGTGCGGATTCGAGCACGAATTCGGATGTGCCGCGGGAAGCGGCTGCGAGTTCGGCCAGATCCGGGAGTTGGTCCTCGGCGCCCTCGGCCACGCATCGGTAGGCTTCGCTGAAGAAGATGGCTTCGTTTCGGCCGGAGCCGTAGCAAAGGTCGGCCTCGAGCCAATCGACCAGGCTGCGCCGATCGGAGACATAGCCGGCCTCCACGGCCCACTCCAGTCCGTGCGAGTAGCTGTAGGCCCCGTTCGGGAACGACGGCGAGAGCCAGCTCTGCAGCCTCAGAAACGCCAGCGCCTGCTGTCCATAACTCTGGTCTGTCATCGCACCACCATGCCGGCAACGCGTCAGTACATGAAATAGCGCTGCGCCATCGGGACCACATTCACCGGCGGACACGTGAGCAGCCGTCCGTCGGCCCGCACCTCGTAGGTTTCGGCATCGACCTCCATGCGAGGCAGCGCGTCGTTGAGGATCATGGAATGCTTGCCGATCGATCGCGTGTTCGAGACCGGCAGGAGTTGCTTTGCCAGGCCCAATTGTCTCGTCGTTTCGAGCGAGGCCTGACTGACGAAGGTCACGGAATTTCTGCCGGGAGAACGACCAAAGGCCCCGAACATCGGCCGGTAATATTCCGGCTGAGGCGTCGGTATCGATGCATTGGGGTCGCCCATGATCGCGGCGACGATCATTCCTGATTTCAAGACCATGTCGGGCTTGATCCCGAAGAACGCCGGATCCCAGACCACGATGTCCGCGAGCTTCCCGACCTCGACCGAACCGACATGGCGTGACATTCCCTGCACGATGGCCGGATTGATCGTGTATTTCGCGACGTAGCGCCGCGCCCTGAAATTGTCGTTCTGCCCGGTCTCCTCCGGTAACCGCCCGAACTGCTTCTTCATCTTGTCGGCGGTCTGCCACGTCCGGGTGATCACCTCGCCGACCCGCCCCATCGCCTGGCTATCCGACGACACGATCGAGAACGCGCCGAGATCGTGCAGGATGTCCTCTGCGGCGATCGTCTCCTTTCGTATGCGGCTTTCCGCGAAGGCGACATCCTCCGGAATGCGGCGGTCCAGATGGTGGGTCACCATCAGCATGTCGAGTGCTTCGTCGAGCGTGTTCGCGGTGTAGGGGCGCGTGGGATTTGTCGAGGCTGGAATGACGTTGCTCTCGCCGCAGACCTTGATGATATCAGGCGCATGCCCGCCGCCGGCCCCTTCCGTATGGGCCGCATGGATGGTCCTGCCCTTGAACGCGGCGATCGTGCGCTCGACGAACCCGCCTTCGTTCAGGGAATCGGTGTGGATCATGACCTGCACGTCCATGTCGTCCGCGACAGAGAGGCAGCAGTCGATCGATGCGGGCGTTGCGCCCCAGTCCTCGTGCAGCTTCAGGCCGCACGCGCCGGCTTCGATCTGCTCGACCAGGCCCGCAGGTAGGCTCGCATTGCCCTTGCCGAAAATGCCGAAGTTCATCGGGAACCCATCCAGCGCCTCGAGCATCCGATGGATGTGCCATGGCCCCGGCGTACAGGTCGTCGCCGTCGTCCCTGCGGCGGGTCCGGTCCCACCACCCATCATGGTCGTGACGCCCGAGAAGAGCGCCTCGTCGATCTGCTGCGGGCAGATGAAGTGAATGTGCGTATCCATTCCGCCGGCGGTGATGATCTTGCCCTCACCCGCGATGATTTCCGTCCCCGGCCCAATGATGATCGAGATGCCCGGCTGGATGTCGGGGTTGCCCGCCTTGCCGATGGCGGCAATGAGCCCGTCCCTGATCGCGATGTCGGCCTTGACGATTCCCCAGTGATCGAGGATCAGCGCGTTGGTAATGACCGTATCGACCGCCCCCTGCGCACGCGTGAGCTGCGATTGTCCCATGCCGTCGCGGATAACCTTGCCGCCGCCGAACTTGACCTCCTCGCCATAGATCGTGAGGTCCCTCTCGGGCTCGATGAACAGATCGGTGTCCGCCAGGCGCACCCTGTCGCCGACCGTGGGGCCGAACATCTGCGCATAGGCCGCGCGGCTCATCGTGTGGGACATGTCTTCCTCACCTTATTCGTTGGAGCCGGACGCATCGGTGCCTGATTCCAGAGGTCCCATCACGCCGCCGCTGAAGCCGTAGATGCGTCGCGCTCCGGCAAACGGGATCAATGAGACCTCGCGCGACTGGCCCGGCTCGAACCGCACGGCCGTCCCGGCCGGGATATCGAGGCGGCACCCACGGGCAAGGGATCGATCGAACGCGAGTGCGGCGTTCACTTCGGCGAAGTGATAATGGCTGCCCACCTGGACCGGCCGATCGCCGGTGTTGGCTACGGCAATCGATGGTCCGGTCCTGTCCCCGTTCAGGACGATGTCGCCGTCGGCCGGAATGACCTCACCGGGAATCATGCCACGCCTCCAAGCAGCAGCAGCCCGACAAGGCCGGCGCATACGCCCGCCGCGCGAAGCAAACTTCGTCTGGCCGCGTTTCCTCCCGAGAACCCGATGACCATGCCGGTCAGGAGAAGAGCGGCGGTCGCCGTCGTGAAGCCGATCAGGTAGGGAACAAGCATCGAGGCGGCTTCAGTTCCGTGGGCGTGACCATGGAAGAACGCGAACAGGCCGACGGCCGCCGCGCCCAGCATGACGGGCATCCTGAATTCGAACGCAACGAACGCTCCCAGTGCCACCACCGAGAGGCTGATCGCCGCCTCCACAAAGCCCATCTGAAGTCCCGCGCTTGCCGCGACGAAGCCGCCCAGCATCGCGATCAGAAAGGTCAGCGGCCACACCGCTCTCGCGGATCCGCCCACGAGCGCGCTCCACGTTCCCACCAAGGTGATCGCAATCAGATGATCCGCGCCGCTGAACGGATGGACGAGACCGGCGTCGAACGAGCTGCCCGCGCCCGGAATGGGATGAGCGAAGGCCGGCGCCGCAAGCAGGCTCAACGCGGCGACGCAAATCGGGATGATACGCATCATCAGCTCCTATCGGATCGGGTTGTGCACCGGGACAAGCTTGGTCCCGTCCGGAAACGTCGCCTCCACCTGGATCTCGCGGATCATTTCCGGGATGCCCTCCATGACCTGGTCGCGGCGCAGCAGCCGGCCACCTTCGGACATCAGATCCGCGACCGATCGTCCGTCGCGGGCGCCTTCCATGATGGCATCCGAAATCAATGCGATGCTTTCGGGATAATTCAGCTTGACGCCTCGCGCGAGCCGGCCGCGCGCAACGATCGCGGCGAGGGCTATCATCAGCTTGTCTCGTTCCCGTGGCGTCAGATTCAAGATGCTCCTCCCACTTGGCCGCGCTGCTAACAGGACCACATCTTCGGCACTCCGAAGGGACCGGATCCGAGCTCATGGTCGAGTTGATCGAGGAAGCGGCGCAGACCTCGCCTGAGATCCACGCTTGCAATCGCGGCGACCCGGACCACGATGATCGCGCCCACGATCGTGACGCCGCACGCGCATTCCAGCGACGCACCGATCTCGCGCAATCTCTCGAGCCGGGCCTCGAGACCCGGACCGAAATAGATCATTGTCGCGATCGCCTTCCAGTTCGAGAGCAGCGCCGTCTTCCGAAGCTGCAGGAGCGCCTGGTCGGAGGCGAGGAAGCCATCCGCCCACACCAGACGGCCGTCGACCCTGACGCGCCAACTGTCCAGGATATGTCCGGCAAGAACCTCCTCGCCGCTCTCGATGCGGCCAAGAACGAGCCATTCGAGGGCAATCAATTCGGTGCCCGAACACACATCGATCTCGGTCTGCCGCGCGATGCGTGCTTGGTTAAAGACGATCGTCTCTTGCGGAAGCCACGCAAGCCGGGCATTTCCCTCCGCCGTTAACCGCGTCCGGATTCGGGCAGGCCGATCCAGCGCCCGATAGACCTTCTCCGCGGCCTGCGTGGTCACCGCGACCGACGCATTGCCTTGAGCGACCACCTCGATCCTGATCTCGTCGCCGCCTGCGACACCGCCCGAGGTATTGATGAGGACCGCCTCCTTGCGCCGACGATCGTCGACATTCGGGAAGGCAACGGCCATCGGAAACTTCTGATAGACGTCGATGATCTCCGTGCCGTTTGCGGCGCCGGAGAACACCACGCGAGCTTCCCCGACAGCGCGCTGCAGATCGAATTTTTCCGTGGCGCTCTGCCCTTCGCCCGGATGGCCGGGATGAGCCGCGGATGTCCCGCGAGAGCGCTCATGAATTGCTTCAAACATCCGTCTCGGGGCTCATGATTGACCGTGTGTGTCTCGCATATCGGCGAGGGAGAGGCCGGGCGTGGAACGGCAATGCCGACCACGCCCGGACTTCATGTCGCGAAACCGGGATCAGAAACCCGCAAGACCCTGGGAGCCGTTGTACGGGATCTTGACGCTGCCGATCTCCTTCAGCGAACCGTCCGGCTGGGTGCTGTAGCTGACCAGCTTCGAGGCATTGCCGTAGATCTGGTAGAGATAGGCGCCGTCCGGCGAGATCCAGCTATCGCTGGGACCGCTCGTCACGGTTCCGTTCAATCCCCTCGCGGTGCCGTCGCCGGGGACCTTCGGACACGCCGGATCGCACGCAATCTCCAGGCCGCTACCGTTGATGCGGTAGCTGCTGATGTTGCTGTAGCCGAAGTTCGTTGCGTAAATCGTGCGATCATCGGGAGCTACGGCCAGCCAGCACAGCTCGGACGGCAGGCCCGCGCTGGTGTCGATCTTGACGAGCGGGCCGATCTTGATCGAGCCGTTCTTCTCGATGGTGCAGATGGAGCATCCGTCACCGACGGCATAGCCGATCACGAACGTATTCGGACGCTGATTCAGGAACGCGATGTAGAACGGAGAACCGCCCTTCGCATCGTAGAACCTGGCCGTGCCGAGCGAGCCGTCCTTTTGCAGGGCGAACACGGCGAGGCCGTCCGGATCAGGTGCATTCGACGCGATGGAGTGCAACGCGCCGCCGGCGCGCTGGACCCAGAGAATCGGCGAGCCGTCGGGATACAAGCCGGTGAGCGCGATCGGCTCATCGAAAGTGGTGCCGACAAGCACAAGCTCCTCGTTGGGCGAGACCACGACCATGGTGGAGACACGGTTCCGCTTGCTGTACGTATTCACCGTGTATCGCTCGGGCCGCGTCTTGAGCATGCCTTCGGCATCGACCGACATCAGCCGAAGATGATCCGGTCCGAACGCGTGCAGCACGAAGAGGGTGCGCGTCGACGGAGCGAAAGCCAGCGATTTGGCCGTGCCGCTCCTGCCCTCGACCGGGTTGCCGGTCGACTTCACGTCGAGCAGCGTGAGACGACCGTCGCTCTCCAGGCGGAAGCTCGAAACGGAATTGTCTCCGCCATTGGTCGCAAACAGAAAGCGCCGATCGGATGTAATGATGACGCTTCCCGCACCCTCGTAAGAGTTGGGCGCGCTGTCCTGGCCGCTGATCGGCTTGAATTCACCGGAGCCGGCGCCGCCCGTCTTGATACGCGCGACCTCGGCCAGCTTGCCGTCCGCCTGCCGCGTGTAGTGAATAATGGCGTTGTCGATCTCATTGGTCTGGATATAGAGATGGCCAGTCTGCCCCTTCGACATTCCCATCTCRCTCGCCGTCGCTTCTTTAGCCATCTCTCGCTCCTTTGATGATTGGCTTTGGTAAATCGAATGACTTTCGGTGACCTGCACCATCGCTATGGCTTCAACGGAGGGTATCCATCGATGTAAACCCAGTCGGACGCCCGCACGGGCACATGGCACGCCTGGCATTGGGCCCTGTAATTCGTCGTCGTCGTTTTTGAGCGATCGCCCGCGTCGAACCAGGACCATCCCCAGCCGTCGCCCCATAGCGCGCTCTCCGGGTGACGGTTCGCGGTGTCCTTCACCATGACGAACCATCCCTTCAAAGCATCGGCGCGACTGACGGTGCCGGTCGTCATTTCCGAGGTTGCCGCCTTGAACACTTCCTTGACCAGCACCGCACCGTCCGGGAAGCGCTTGTCCTTCCGATAGGCGTCGATCACTCCAGGCGAGGCGTACACGACGTGAAGCTCCTTCGAGCCGTGATTGTCGTCTGCCGCAATCGCCCAGCTTCCGAGGACTTGATAGGTCGTACGATAGTCATCGGGCACGTGCAGATGCCCGTCGCGGTCGGCGACGCTCGCGCCGGTCGAAACGCCATCCGCCGCGTTCGCCCGCAGCTGTGACTGCCTGACCGCGGCCGCGATCCCAAGGATCACGACGACGGCGACACAAGCGGCTTTGAGGATTTTCATGCCGATCTTCCGCCGATTACGCGGTCACCGCGCGTCCTTGTTGTCCAGCAGCGGATAGAACTGGGTCCAGACCTCATCCTTCTTGGCGTTGGCGATATGGCAGTAGGCGCACTCGTCCTTCGACTTCACCTTGGCCGTCGGCGCCTTCGGTTCGTGATGATTGAAGTTGAAATAGCCCCACCCGTTGGTGTCGGCGAAGCGCTTCGAGTCCTTGACGGTCACGTCGGCGCCGTTCCACTTGCCTGGGAAGTAACCACGTCCCGACGCTTCCGTTCGCGAGCCGTCGGCGTTCTCCTGCGGCAACGTCAGCTGCAGCTCCTTGAACAGGATCGTCCCTTCGGGGAATTCGCCGGTCTTCTTGTAGATCGCGTACGAGCCCGGCTCGATATAGACGTTGTGGAATTCCGGGAAGTTCGCCTGTCCGCCGTTGAGGGCATTTGGCGTCAGCGGCGAGCCGACATAGACCCACTCGTGGAAATTCTTCGGCAGGAGCAACTGCCCGTCCGCGGTGTATTCCGGCAGGTAGCGCGTATTGCTCTGGGCATTGCTATCCTTGAGCGATCCGAAGAACAGGATCGTTGCGACCGCACTGCCTACGATGACCGCCGCTGCTGCCTGGACTCTCACGCGCATTGTCTTCTCCCGCGACTGCGGCCGAACGCGCGAGGCGCCGGCACGATTGACCTGTCGAGAGATGACTTAGCCAGTCGCGGAAGATCCTGCGCGCTGGGGATTGCTTCCGCTTTGGCCATCTTGATGCATTCCGTGCCGAACCTGCGATCGGTGAAGAGGTTGACGCTGCGGAAGCAAGACGCGCGGCCCCAATCGGCGCCGCGATCGCGGCAGGACGGCCATGGAAGCGACCGAGAGGGTGCAAGGTCAGCGGGTGAGGTCTGAAAGCGGGGCTGTTCTCAGGGGGCGCTCGCGGCAGATCCGGTAGTTGTCCTGCCAGGGACGAAGCCGCTCGAAAGCCGCGCTCGCGGCCAGCACGTCGAAGTCGGCGTTTCGCCGACCTATGATTTGCATCCCGACCGGAAGTCCATCCGACAGACCCGCCGGAATCGAGGCTGCCGGATGACCGGTGAAGTTGACGAAGTAGGTCAGGGCCCATCCGATCAGAGGATCTATCTCGACACCATTGATCGACTTCGGTCCAGCCGTGTTGCCGTCGCTGGCGTTGTCGACCGGCGGGCACGCGACGGTCGGCGTGACCAACAGATCGAATCTTTCAAGGACGTTCTGGAAGGCATCGTAAACCTCCGACCGGACGGCCTGGTCGCGGAAGAAATCGAGCCCCGACATGCGATTGGTCTTCTCGACCCAATCCATGTATTCAGGCGGAAAGTCGTCGCGATGATTGCCGAACAGATCGATGCCGTCGCGCTTCATGTTCTCGATCGCCTGCAGGTTCAGAAGCATGTAGAGACGCGACCAGACGTCGCTCAGTTCCCGTTGCGAGCGAACGATGCCGAGCTTCACCTCCTCGACGTGAGCACCGGCTTCCTCGAACGCCTGTACCGCGCGGCGGACCGTCGCCGCGACTTTTCCGTCGACCGGAAAGACGTCCAGATCCGGACTATAGGCAATCTTGAGGCCACGGATCGAACGACGGGTCGCCGCGGTGAAGTCGACGGGCGGCTCGATCAGGCTGAAGGGATCGCGCGGATCAGGGCCGGCGAGTACGTTCAACGCGATGGCGGCATCTTCGACCGTCCGCGTGATGGGCCCTTCGAACAGGAACGGAGAGTCGGCCACGCCGAACGCGTTGGGACGCACGAGGAACGGCACGCGTCCGAATGACGCCTTGTAGCCATAGACCCCACACCAGGCGGCGGGGATTCGTATCGAGCCGCCGGCGTCCGTACCTTCTGCAATGGGTAGCAGTCCATCGGCGACCGCCGCAGCGCTTCCTCCGGATGAGCCGCCCGTGTTCTTGGCAAGATTGAACGGGTTGCGCGTGGGACCAAACAGGTAGTTGTCGCAGGTGCCTCGGAATCCCATGAGGGGGCTGTTGGTCTTGCCGAGGAACACGGCGCCGCCGCGCTTCTCCATGCGTTCGCAGAACACGCAGTAACCGTTCACGACGTGATGCTTGAGCGCGCGGATGCCGCCCAGGCTCGCAGGCCAGCCCGGCTTGAAGTCGAACAGATCCTTGAGCGCCGACGGGATGCCGTGCAGCGGCCCCCACGACTCGCCGGCGACCAATGCGCGCTCGGCCTCTTTCGCTCTCGTGCGGGCGCCGTCGAAATCGAGATAGACCAGCGCGTTCAGGCTCGGGTTGCGCGCTTCGATGCGCCGGATGAACGCATCGACCACGTCAACCGGCGACAACTCACGCCGCCGGATGCGAGCCGCCAGTTCGTGCGCGGTGAGGTAAGCGAGTTCGTCGGAATGCAAGGGCTGGCTCACGCTCGACATCGTCTCCTCCTTCTGAACCACTTCAGGACGGAGCCGCATTTGACATTGAAACAGTTCTTGCCTGCGCAGCCGTGATTGCTTCGTCTTTCGCAATCTTGATGCATTCGCCGCGACGGCCATCGACAAGGCATCGCTCAGGGTTCATGTGCGCTGACGTGGGCTGCAGGTTACGCCGACGCGCGTTGGGACATCCTGCGGGTCACCGCACAAGGGCACGCTYCCATGGACCGACCTCCCGTTTCTCGCGGCTTCAAATCCAAGCGACAGACACCCGAAGCCGCCCGGCTGCCACCGGGTCAGTATCTGACGACCGACTTCCCGGTGCTGTCCGCCGGCCCCACGCCGGATATCCGTGTCGCCGACTGGAAGATTGCGCTTCAACTCGGCGGGTCGTTGCTGGGGAAATGGACCTGGGACGAATTCGAGGCACTGCCCCAGACCACGATCACGGTCGACATTCACTGCGTCACCAAATGGACCAAGCTCAGCACGGTCTGGCAGGGCGTCAGCTTCGACGATCTTCTTAGGGTGGTCGGGCTGAGCGAGCCGCCGGACCCCTATGTCATGGCGCATTGCGACGGCGGATACACCACGAACCTTCCGGTGGCCGACCTGGTCGCGGGAAAGGCGATGATCGCGACCCGCTATGAGGGTCTGCCGCTTGCCCCGGCGCACGGTGGCCCCGCGCGACTTCTGGTGCCGCATCTTTACTTCTGGAAGAGCGCAAAATGGCTGCGAAGGCTTCGCTTCATGCCCAAGGACGAGCCCGGGTTCTGGGAATCGCGTGGTTATCACAACTATGGCGATCCCTGGCGGGAGCAACGTTATGACGGCGATTGATGCGCCTCTGCAGCAGCCCAGGATCGCGTGGCAGACCGGTCGCGTGCAGGCCATCGTGGCTGAAACAAGCCGGGTGAAGAGCATCATCCTGCAGCCGGCCAACTGGTCCGGGCACTGGCCCGGCCAGCACGTCGACATCCGTCTCACCGCCGATGACGGCTATCAGGCCGAACGAAGCTACTCGATCGCATCGCCTCYCGAAGAGAAACTGCTCACTCTCACCGTGGAGCGGGTCGAGGACGGCGAGGTGTCCCCCTATCTCCTCGACGAATTGCGGGTTGGTGACGCTCTCGAATTTCGGGGACCCATTGGGCGGCATTTCATCTGGAGCCAAGCGCGCGGTGGACCGATTTGCCTGGTCGCGGGCGGCACCGGGATTACGCCGCTGATGGCCATGTTGCGCCACCGCAGGAGGTCGCTCGCACCCATAGCGGCATCGTTGATCTATTCGGCACGCAGCCTTGCCGACGTCGTGTACCGGGATGAACTCGATACGATGACTGACGGCGATCGCGACCTGCGCCTGGTCTATGCGCTCACCCGCGAGCATCCGAGCGACTGGAACGGACATCGGGGACGGGTCAACGAGGCGCTGCTCGCAGCGAACAGCTTTACGCGCGAGCAGAATCCCACGTTCTTCATTTGCGGTCCCACGGGGTTTGTCGAAGGCATCGCGAGCATGCTCGTGAAGCTCGGCTTCGACCCTCTCGCCATAAGAACCGAACGTTTCGGGCCAACAGGAGCATGATCGCCATGGCAGACAACATCGCCGACCTCATTCTTGGCGGTGACCCCGGCACACACTTGCTTCAAGAAGCCTTTGCCTTTGACATCACCCTGACGAAGATCCGGTGTGCGGCATGCAACACCGTGTCCTGCCTTGGCGCTCTCGCCGTCGACGGCGGGCCCGTGGAAGCGCTCGTCAAGTGCGCCGATTGCGGAAGCGATCTGATGAGGGCGACGCGCACCCAGAGGGGATGTGTCCTTGAAATGCACGGTGCCCGGCACCTGTACTTCTGAATGCCGCACCCGATCGCCCGCCAAGCTCCGAGATCAAAGACCCGCCATGCACGGTGAAGACATCCACCTCGCTGAAATCGAGCGCCAGATTGCCGCCACGGCGGCGAAGCTTCGCGAGCTGATTGAACAGTCCGCCTCACATCTCGCCGCGATGAGCGAAGAGCTCGTCGGCCAGCGAATTGACGATCAGGCCGCACGGCTCGAGATTCTGATCAGGCGCCGCGACGAGCTCCTCAGAGCCAGATCCGGCGAAGACTGAAAAGGCCGGCCGGTCGGAGCATATCGGGAAGCGTCAGCCGTGAAATTTCAACCCGTCGACGATCTTGTCGATCACCTTGCGCTCGGCGCGCATGGAAATCCCAACCAGATTCAGGTCTGTGCGGGAAACCGCCTTCACGACTTCGCGGTTGGCGGCGTCGTGAGCGGTCCTGAACATGTCCTCGGTATAGAGCCCCGGCGTCACTCCGCGCGTCAGTGCGCGATCGAGCGCGCGTGATAGCGCCGCGCGGTCGGCGCCATAGATCAGGATGGGCTGGCCGATCAACGGCAGATATTTCGTCCCGGAGCCGTCTTCGTAGGGGTCGCCGGGAAAGCCGCCGCRATCCCGCCGGCGAGGAAAGAGGCCACGTTCAGCTTCTGCCACGGCTCAAGGTCGGTGCGGACCACGACCGCGATCTTGGTGTCAAACTGCATGACGGTTTTGTCGCTATTCCTCAGCGCTCGCGAAGAGCGAAAGAGCCCTTACTCCATGCTTGCGCGCATCGAACGCTTTTGCAAGTGGGCCACTTACGCGGACGCCCTTCGGGTGCAAACCGATTATATCGATTTCACCTCGCCGCCGTCCATCCGCAATGCCGAGCCGGTCATCCAGCGCGCGCCGGGCGATACGAGGAACGCCATCAACTCGGCGATCTCTTCCGGCTCGCCGTAACGCGCGATCCCGGCGTCCTTGGGAAATTTCGCCGTAGCTTCCTCGACGGTCATGTTGTGCAGGGGCGCCCAGTGCTCCAGGTAGGAGCGCCGGCGGCCCGTCATCACCGGCCCCGGCAGGACGCTGTTGACCTGGACGCCATCGCTGATTCCCTTGTCGGAGAACGCCTTTGCCAAGGCGACGATTGCAGCGTTGATGGTGCCGACCGCGGCATAGGGCGCCTTGGGGAAGGAGGCCGAGTTTCCCGACATCAACACCACCGCCCCCTGCGCGGCCATGAGCGACGGCCAGGCGGCGATCGTGAGCCGCCGGGCGCCATGCAGCTTCAACGCCAGTCCGGCGTCCCACTGTGCCTCCGTCGTCTCGAACAGATCGACCTGAGGTACCGCGCCTGCAATATTGAGCAGGGCATCGATCCGGCCGAACGCCGCCAAGGTCTGGTCGACGACAGATTGAGCGGCGCGAGGTTCGGCCAGATCGGCATCGATCACCAGCACCCCGGCGCCGGCGGCCCGGACCACCCTTGCGGTGTCCTCGAGATTGGCGCGGTTTCGCGCCACCAGGACAAGCGCCGAGAAATCGCGTGCCAGGCGCACCGCGGTCGCCCGGCCGATCCCCTGGCTCGCCCCCGTCACGATCGCGACTGATTTCGACATATGAACTCTCCCGAATACCAAGCTTGTAAATATCAGTCGCGAACGACGACCATCTTTCCGACTGCCTCGTTCGCCTCCATGACGCGATGCGCCTCGCGAATCTCGTCGAAGCGAAAGACCCGCGCCGGCTTGACGTCCAGCCGGCCGGCCGCGGCGTCAGCGGCGATTTCCCGCAGCGGCACGTCGGAGAGCGGGAACCCGGGCGTGCCGAACACGAAGCTGCCGAAGAAGGTCAGGTAGACGCCGCTCGGCATCTGCAGCAGCGGGTTGAAATCCGGAATCGGATCAAGCCCGCCGAGCCAGCCGGCGAGACAGGAGCGGCCGCCGCGGCGAAGCATGGCGAGGGAGTCGAGCACGACGCTGTTGCCGACGAGGTCCAGGACTGCGTCGACCTGCTTCGCCTCGGGCAGATGCTTTGAGAGATCGCGCCGTTCAATTTCGCACCGCGCGGCTCCGAGCTTCTCCAGCATCGCAAAGCGCTCCCGGCTGCGCGTCGTCGCGATGACCCGCGCGCCGGCATTGACCGCGAGCTTGAGTGCCGCCTGACCGAACGAGGACGTCGCTCCGCGGATGACGAGAAGCTGACCTTTCGCGAGATCGAGATTTCGAAAGAGACAGGTCCATGCCGTCGCGAAGGTTTCGGGGATCGCTGCGAGCTCGGCCCATGGCAAATCTGCATCGATCGATGCGACRTTCGAGACCGGCGCACGCGTGTATTCGGCGTAGCTACCGTTGATGGTCCGGCCGAGACCGCCCATCAATGCGGCCACCTTGGCGCCTACCGGAAATTCGCCGTCCGGGCACGACTTCACGAGACCGACGCATTCGATACCGCTGATCGGCGCAGCTTCGGCCCATTCGCCCCGGCGCATGTGCATTTCTGCATGATTGATGCCGAATCCCTTGACCTCGATGACAGCATGACCAGGTTGCGGCTCCGGCTCCGGAACATCCCGATAGACGAGGCTGTCCAAACCACCGAATTTTTCAAGAACGATAGCGCGCATGATGGCTCTCCTGACGTTTCTCGCGGCGAGGGAAGCGACCGTTACCTATTCGAATTCAGCCGGCCAAGAAACTCACCGATCGCCGCTGCGATCTCCCGCGCATGAGTCTCGAGCGCAAAGTGCCCCGTGTCGAAGAAGCGCACTTCGGCGCCCGGCATGTCGCGCTGAAACGCCTTCGCGCCCGCCGGCAGGAAAAAGGGATCGTTCTTGCCCCAGACCGCCAGGAAGGGCGGCTTGCGCATGCGGAAGTAGGCCTGGAATTCCGGATACATGGCGACATTGGTCCTGTAGTCGCCGAACAGATCGAGCTGGACCTCGTCCGCGCCAGGGCGCTCGAGATAATGGTTGTCCAGCGTGTATCCGTCAGGGGAGACCAGGGAGACGTCGGGCACCCCGTGGGTGTATTGCCAGACCGTCGTCTCTGGCGAAAGGAATGATCGCAGCACCGCCCGATTCGCTTGCGATGCATCTTGCCAGTAAGCCCGGATCGGGCTCCAGCCTTCGCTCAATCCCTCCTCATAGGCATTGCCATTCTGCGAGATGATGGAAACGATGCGCTCGGGATGCCGAAGAGCCATCCGAAAGCCCGTCGGCGCGCCATAGTCGAAGACGTAGAGCGAGAAACGGGCGAGTCCGATGACTTCCGTGAACCGTTCGATCACCTGCGCCAATGTGGCGAACGTATAGGCAAAGCTTTCGCGAGCCGGCATGTCGGACTGGCCGAACCCGGGCAAATCCGGCGCCACCAGTCGGAACCGATCCGAGAGCGCCGGGATCAACTCGCGGAACATGTGGCCGGCCGTCGGAAATCCGTGCAGCAGCAGCAAGGCGGGCGCGTCAGCCCGGCCAGCTTCCCGGTAAAATACGTTCAGTCCGTCCACGTCCGCCTTGCGGTATCGAATGCTCGTCATCTGTGGTCCCTCCCTCGACACCTGTTGCGCCCGGTGAAATCGATGATCCGATGGCAGCCGATCCGAGGCGGTTTCATCTGGACATTTCGTGGCCCGAGGCGATCCGGTTACAGACCCCCCGGGGATTTCTGCCCGTACGAGACTGCCTGTCGCCTGCTCTGCCCGATTTATCGTGCCTCGGATCTATTCATTCGAACTCCCTGCGATAGTCCGTAGGAGTCCAACCCGTCGCTTTGCGAAAGGCGGAGCTGAAGGAGCTCGTTTGCGCATAGCCCAGGCTGAGTGCGATGTCCGTAATCGATACCGCGCGATCCGCCAGCCGCAGCTTGGCGAACTCCATGCGTCGCTGCACCTGATACTGGTAGGCCGGAATTCCGAACGACTTCTTGAAAGCACGGCAGAAGTGGTGAACGCTGAGCCTGGCAAGCTCGGCGAGCTTGAGGAGGCAGACCTGTTCTCCCAGATGCCCCTCGACGTACTCGACCACGACACGCTTCTGCCAGCCCGCGAGACCTCCACGACTGACCGCTGCCGGCTCGCGAACAAGATCGTGATCGGACCTGGACAGCTCGTGGGCGAGCACGCCGCAGAGCGCCTCGAGGTAAGGCGCGCAATTCGTCTCCGCGCTCTCGATCGCCTTCTTCAACTTGGAGGCGGTCTCCCAGACCAGCGGATCCTCGAAGTATATTCTTGGCGCGAGCCCGGCCGCGCCGCCGTCGGACTTATAAAACGCGGCGGGATCGAAATAGAGGAAGGTCACCTGCGCCGACGAGGCAGTCTCATGCCATTCGCGATAGGCGCGTCCCGCCGGGACAAAGGTCAGCCTGTGCTCAGAACCGCGCAGCTTCGACGAGCAGAAGCCATCGATGGAGGTCTCACCGCTTTTCCGCGCTCCCTCGTTGTACAACGCCAGGAGATGTCTCGATCCCTGAAAGCGAAATTCGATCCTGTTGCCGACCGGGAGGTGAACGCTCTCCGAAAACCACCAACGCCAGCCTATCCCAAGGCGCTTCACCGGCTCGGAAGGCGTTATGCTGACCGTCGGATGAAGCGCCGCGTCGGACGACCTGGAAGACAGCGTCTCGTCCACCGGCCGGATTGGCGAAGCGGAGACGACCATCCTTGGCGTGCTCTCACTCGAATTTGATACGTACATCCCCATCGTCGTCGCCCTGTTCTGTGCTCCGGATGGCCGCGTCCAATCGTCAACGAATTTCTGCACGGAGGAGATGCCCTGATCGCCTGGATACGGGCGTTGAAGCCGCAAGCTGCACGTGGCGTTACCTCTCCGGTCAAGGCGCGCTGCCAACGCCGGCTGGCAGCACCGCACAGGGGCAACATGCTTTTCATCACGCTGGCGGGCAATCTCACGCTTGTGCTGTTCCGGCCCATACTTAGGTATGGGTCGCATGCAGGGACGGTGCTGAGATGATTCAGCACGAGATGCCAGTCCCGAAGCTTCAGCCCTGGAGTTGGAGCGCTTCTGCCATTCGAACGAGCATTGCCGCGGTCTTTGCCCCGAGCTTCCGCATCACGCTGCCACGATGCATCTTGACCGTCGCTTCGCTGATCGAGAGCTCGCTGGCGACCTGCTTGTTCATCAGACCGGATGCCACCAGCGTCATCACTTGCCGCTCGCGCGTGGTCAGGAGTGCAAACTTCTCCTGCAACTGCGCCAGGTGCGCGCTGTCGTCGCGCCGATCGATGTCCTTTCGGATCGCGGCGGTGATCGCATCGAGAAGATCCTGATCCCGTATCGGCTTGGTGAGAAAATCGACCGCCCCCAGCTTCATGCCTCTTACCGACATGGGAATGTCGCCAAAGGCGGTCATCAGGATCACCGGGATTCCGACATTGATTTTCGTCAGGTACTCCTGCAGCTCCAAGCCACTCGTGCCCGGCAATCTGACATCCAGCACCAGACACGCAGGGGCGTCCGACAGCTCAACCTTCAGGAAGTCCGAAGCAGATCCGTACAGGGCGACCTTGTAGTGCAGGGACTCGAGCAGGTCGCCAAGGGACTCGCGAACCGCGCGGTCATCGTCGACGATATGAACAACGCCGGAAGGAGGCATGTCTACCGGCTTTCCGACGTCTGAACCGCCTGGCGAAGCGGGAGAGCGAAGGTGAACTTCGCTCCGCACCTCCCGTTTTCTTCCACCCATAGCTGTCCTCCGTGGAGTTTCACTATCTTGCGGCAGATCGACAGTCCCAGACCGAGTCCCGCTCCCTTCGTCGTATAGAGCGTCTCGAAGACCCGCTCTCTATCAGCCGGGCTGATGCCGCCCCCAGTATCCGCGATTGCCACGGAAATCATACCATCGGCGACCCCCGAAGAGAGGGCCAAAATGCGGTTCCCGTCCTCGACCCCGGTCATGGCCTCGATCGCATTGCGCACGAGATTGAGCGCGACCTGCTGGACCTGAACACGGTCTGCTTCGACACGCGGCGATGATCGATCGAAGTCGGTACGGACGATGACCCCGGCCCGCTCGATTTCCCTGTTCGACAGAAGCAGAACCTCCGCAACCGCATCGTTGATATCGAACTCGGCAAAATGGACCTGCGTGCCCCTCACGAGAGAGCGGACCCCGGTCACAACCTCCGCAGCTCGACGTGCCTGCCTGATAATGCGTGCGACCGATTTCCGGGCCTCCGCGGCTTGAACGGGATCCCGGGCGAGCCACCGGAGGCAAGCTTCCGCACTCATGATCATCCCCGTCAGCGGCTGATCGATCTCGTGAATGAKCGAGCCGGCGAGTTCGCCAAGGGACGTCAGACCCGTCGCCCGCGCAAGCTCGTTTCGCGCGTCGGCGAGAGCCTGCTCCGCCGCCTTCCGTTGCGAGACGTCCGTGATGATGCCTTCCAGCTCGAGGTCTCCCGTGGGGCCCTCATCGAATTGCCCAACGGCCACGACATGCAACGTCTTGCCGTCCCGGTGGACCACGCGGTACTCGTGGGTGAAGGGCGACTTCGTGCTGATCGCCTCGGTGAGGTCCTGCTCCAGCGCGGGATAATCCTCGGGATGGACCCGGCTCCTGAACACCTCGAATGGGACGGGGTTCACGTCCAGGTCGATATCCAGGATGCGGTAACATTCGCGCGATCCGCGCGAGAGCAGGGTGCGCGTGTTCCAGCGATAGCTGCCCATCCCGCCGATCTGCTGACCTCTGACCATCCACATATTGGTCTCGCGCAGCGCCTCGAACAGGCGGACGGATTCGAATGAGACGGCGGCCTGATTGGCCAGCATGGATGTCACCCAGACGCATCGCGGCGTGAAGATCTCCGCATCTCCATCCGCTTCGAGATAGAGAACGCCAATCGCCCAGTGCTGGTGAATCAACGGCAGGCACAGCTGCGCTATCTTTCCAGACGGCGGGTTTGCGGGATCGATCAGTGCCGAGCTCTCCGCGCCGGCTTGCCTCACGACCGTTTGCTTTCGATCGAGCACCTGTTCGGCAAGGTCGCTCGGCAAGCGGAATTCGGCGTGCGGCGGGAAGGAGGCAAGGAAGTTCGCCCTCTCGCGCGGGAAGCTCGCATCGGCCTTGGCAAGCAACTCTCTTTGTCCGCTGAGCAGGATCGCCCCCCGACTGGCCCCGGAGTAACTCAGCGCCTCCATGAGAAGAGCCTTGGCCAATCCCTGATAGCTGATTTCTCTCGAGATAATCTGAAACGCCTTTGCGACCAGATCCAGTTCGTGCGTCTCGTTATCAAGCCTCATACCGAGATGTCTCGTCGTGAAAATCATTTCCAGACGTCTCGACGCATCACCCCGCCGCTTGCGTATCGAGGGGTGGGACGAGAGCGCGTCAGTACGCCGCAACATGTAACGGGACTTGCGAACGTTGCCAAGTTTGGTCGCGAGAGCCGCGGTTCACGAGCCCGCGCCATGCACGTCGTTGCGCATTCGCCCCGATTCTTTTCGAAGCAGGTGTAACCGATGCGACGTTTGCTCCGAATGTCCACGAAAGTGCGGAGCAACGGCATTGCGCCCCGCTCGCCGTCGGCATGACTCGCCTGCTGTTCAGGCCCGATCGGGGCGTCGAGACACTGCCGGGCAGGCCTGCATCGGCAAAGGACGAGAATGATGACCGCGGACTCTCCGAAGACAGAACGCCTGAATGCCCTCTCGGATGCGGTTTTTGCAGTCGTTATTACAATTCTCGCCCTGGACCTGCGCCCGCCACACGCTCCGAGCCTCGATGCTCTATTCGAACTCTGGCCGACCGTCATCGGCTACGCAGTCAGCTATCTCTTCATCGCCATCGTCTGGGTGAACCATCACCATCTTCTGCACTATGCCAGCGCGGCGACACCCCGACTGATCTGGGGAAACTTCGCTCATCTGTTTTCCGTATCGCTGCTGCCGTTCTCAACAGCCTGGATCGCGAGCTCAAAGCTGGCGCCGCTGCCCGTCACCGTCTATGCCGGCGTATTCGCCCTGGTGAACGCGACCTATCTGTTGCTGTGCTGGGAAGCCGTCGACCGGCCGGCGATCGAGGAGATCCCGAGCCAGGCGCGCATGGTGATGCGCATGCGATCCTTGACCACCCTGTTCGGCTTCCTCGCCGCGGCGGCCGTCTCGTTGCACTATCCCATGTTCGCGCTGGCCATGATCTGCATCTGCCTTGCCGTGTATCTCAAGCCTCAAGTCGCAGGACACGGGCCGCATCCTGCTTCAGCAGATACAACGATACCGCAAGCAGCACGACATCCTTCATCAGGAACGGAACGTTGCCAGTCATCGCCGGAAAGCCGCCTGCAGCAGCGTCCCAACCGTCCGGCATAAACGGAATGATCGTGACTGTTGCGATGAAGGTGCCGGTCGACCCTAGGGCGCCCAGAATCCCGAGGCGCTTGCTCCAGAAGCCCGCGAATATCAAAGCACCAAAGGTCCATTCGGCGACGCCGAGGAACCAACTGGCACCTTGATGGCCGAAAGCGGGATAGAGCCACCAGATCAGCGGACCGTTGCTGATGAAGGGGTCCAGGCGATCCGCCTCGTACGCCCACCATTTCTGGTAGCCGAAGAAGAAGAACAGGATCACCATCGACGCCCGGACAATGTGGTAATCCAGGTCTCCCGCAAGCAGCCCCGATATCGGCAGCCTGCTTGCGAACGATTTGCGCGGGGCACTCGCCAATGTACTCATGGTGTCGATCCTCCTGATCCTAACTGACAGGCCCTTGCGTGGTCAGCGTCTGACCGAGATCGATCAGAAGCCGGCAGACAAGACCGTCGGGTGCGAAGTCGAGATCGACCTGCGCGCCCGGCAGGGCCCTTGCGATCAGTTGCGTGCCAAAGCCTCTGCGTTCTGGCTTGGTCACAATCGGTCCGCCGCGCTCGCGCCACTGGATCGCAAGACCTTGTCCGCCGAGATAGGGCGGACTCTCCCAGATCACCTCGACGGCTCCTGCCGTCGATGTCAGCGCGCCGTACTTGCTCGCGTTGGTAGCCAGCTCGTGAATGATGACGTGCAGCGCCAAGGCGATGTGCGGCTCCAGCGTGAGGTCCGGCCCCGCGAGCAGAATGCGGCCTCTGTGAAACATCGCGTGCGGTTTGAGCGTTCGCTCCAGCATCGCCGCGAGAGACACGCGCTGCTCTCCCGCGGATTCGATCATCCTGTAGGCGTCGGACAGGGTCGCGATCCGTGCCGAGAGCGCCTCGCGAAAATCGGCGGTCGTATTCGCATCAGTGTTGTTCACGAAGCACAGAACGATGCTGAGGATATTGCGCATGCGATGCTGCAATTCCCTGACGACAAGCTCGAGCTCGTCATCCCGGATCGGAGCGATCCGCTCAAAGTGCGCGCACCCGCTTCCGCCGTCGTGGAACGAACCGGTGACAGTGTGCCTCATGTGCAGACCTATCGCTGTTTGCTGAACCGGATTTCGATCAACACCCGCGGCAGATTTTCAGCTTCTTGTCGAGATCTGCGTCCAGACCTTCCAGTTTCCGGTTGAAGTCGGTAATGCGCTTCTGCAACGCATCCTCGGCGACTGAATTCGGCATGAATTCATTTCCGCGCGGCTGCACCTGGACGGTCTCAGCCGGGCTCGGCGCTTTCGGCGACGGCGCCGGGAGTGGATCTGCCAGGGCGGTTAGAGGTATGGCGGCGAAGCTCAGGATGAGGGATGAACGGAGTTGCATGGTCGCGCCTCAACGCAGTTGATTGCCATGATGACGCGCACATTATGCAGCATGTGTACGAGCCTCGCTGTTCGTGGATTGCGCCGATTGAGGCGATATTGTTGGAAATGATTCCGTCTGCGCCCCGATTCATCCTAGGGCGCCGCCGGCGCGGGCCTTTGCTCCGCGAGAATGACCGAGAAGAGCCCGCTGTCGTCACTCCAATCGGCGACGGGATGCCATCCGCCGGCCTGCAGCAGGACGAAGGCATCCCTCCGCCCGTATTTGAGGCTGTTCTCCGTGTGGATGGTCTCGCCCTTCGACAACGAGAAGACGCGACCGTCGACCTCGAAGCGGACGTCGCGCGTGGCTTCCAGATGCATCTCGATACGCGCCTCCGCATCATTCCAGCGTGCCAAATGGCGAAAGGCGCCCAGGGGAATCGAGCCGCCCAGCTCGCGATTGATCCGATGCAAGAGGTTGAGATTGAATGCGGCCGTCAGCCCTTGCGTGTCGTCATATGCCGGCAGCAGAACATCCTGATGCTTGATACGATCGATGCCGATCAGCAGCATCGATCCGGCACCCAGGGTCACCGCCATCGCCCGCAACAGATCGACCGCCGCAGGCACAGTGAGGTTTCCGATCGTCGACCCCGGAAAGAAGCCGAGGCGCGCGGTCGCCCCAATCTCTTCCGGCAAAGAAAAGGGATAAGTGAAGTCGGCCTCGGTTGGATAGATCGGCAGCCCCGGGAATGCATGGGTCAGGCCTGCCGCAACCTCCCGGAGGAATTCGCCCGAGATGTCGATCGGCACATAGGCAGAAGGCTCCGTCTCTGCCAGCAACAGTCGCGTCTTTGCCGACGAGCCTGAGCCGAATTCTATGACTGCGCGGCCCGGCCCCGCGAGCGCGGCGATTTCCGATGCTGCGGACGCAAGGATCGATCGCTCGGTTCGAGTCGGGTAGTATTCGGGCAGCAGCGTGATGGCTTCAAACAGAGCCGATCCGCGGCGGTCATAAAGCCATCTCGCCGGAATTGCCTTTGGCGCGAGGCTCAGCCCTTCCATGATGTCATAGCGGAACGCCGCCGTCAGGTCGGCCACCGTAGATCGCATTTCGTTCTGGAGTTGAAGCAATTTCGGCTTTCCTTCGCACGACGTCTCGGTCGGCCCGGCCCGCGGCCGCAATGACGTCAGGAGACCAATGTGGACAATTTCTTCAGGCCGCGATGGATATTGATCTTGACCAGGGCCGCCGACTGTCCGGTCGCACCGGCCGCTCGCGCGATGCTCAGACCATTGAGCTTCACGAGGCGGATCACGCTCTCTTGCGCAGGCTTCAACCGCCCAAGCAGCTGGTCCAGCGCGGCAGCGCTGATCGCGGCACCTTCGTGATCCTCGATTGCGATGTCTTCGTCGAGCGCGAGCGCGCTGTAGCGAGACGCATCGCGCACACGATCGACCCATTTATAGCGGGCAATCGCCGTGACCCAGGCGCCGAAGGGCTTCGAGGCCGCAAACGTGTGGCGTTTCGCGTGAATGGCCAGGAGCACCTCCTGCCTCGCATCGTCGGCGGCGGGATAGGGAAGCCGGCGCGCGTAGTAGGCCCGAAGCCACAGATCCAGCTCCCGCAGCAATCGCTCATATGCGTCTCCATCCCCTGCTCGCGCCGCAAGCAAGAGCCGGCCCCATCGCTCCGAACAATCGTTCCATCTCTCCCAACGGGCCGCCTTCCGGCGATCATGACGCGGCGGATCCGTATCCCCCCGGGGTCGTGCACGCCCGGGATCGTCGCCGCAGGACGATGGCGTCGCCATAGAGGACGTGATGTCGTCACCCGAGAGCGCTTTCATCTTCGAAGGCTCCTGTCGAGACACTCAAGCAGCGCGCTCGTTTCGAACGGCTTTCTGAGAAGGCAGAATGCGCCGATCGAGGCCGCTTCGGCGTCCAGCTGCTTGTGAGGAAGCGCGGTAATGAGAATCACCGGCGCTCCGACCTTCTGCTGCTGGAGCTCGCGAACGAGGTTGAGCCCACCCATTCCAGGCATGTGAACGTCGGCAATGATGCAGTCGAAGCTGAACCGGCCGGCGTAGCTCAGCAGCGCTTCGGCCCTGTCAAACGGCTCGGAGCGGTAGCCGATCGATCGCATCAGATCCACCAAAGACAGGCACAGGGCCTCGTCGTCATCGACGACACCTACGTAAGGGACCTTCACCTGACTTACCCTCGCAAGACGCGATCATCATCGAAACGCGATCGCAACACGGGCGATTGAAGCGCAAGCCGCTCTCCAGTTGACCAGGCGGCTGCTGTCGTGGCGTTCGATGCTTGTTCGCGAGAGGCACATGTTCGGTCTCCCCAACAGAGGAAAATCCAGTAGCTGCGCCATGATCGGTTGCGCATGTCGGCCTCGAGCATGCGTTCGGTGGGTGCCTCCGACAATCTCGCGATTGTGATGCACAGACCCATACTTTGGTATGGGTTTGCGGCGCCAAGGGCGAGCCACCGAGGGCGACGCGATGTCAGGCCACGCCGATCCCGGCCGCCTGCGGCCGAACAGCGCAAGTTTGAAAAAAGCACGATAATCCGCGCACAGCGCGTCCTTCGAAGCTTGGCTACCGTTCGGATAACGACAGACGTCGACGCCGCCCTTGCCGCCAATCCGCGACCTCGAGGATGAGACGACATCAGATGGACCATCTCATAAAGAAACTGTCCGAGCTCGATCTGGTCAGAGGTGATTTTGACTACCATGCCACGCGTGTGGCGATGATCATCGTCTTCTTCGTCTTCAGCTGCCAGAAATGGTTCGACTACGAAGCGCACGCGTTGATTCCGTTCATCAGCAATGGTCCGCTGATCTTCTGGCTGTATCCGGTGTTTGGCGTGCGCGGCGCGGCCTACTTCCTGGGTTCAGCGGAATTGCTGTTTGGATTGCTTCTTCTGCTCGGCTTCTGGAACAGAAGACTGGCGGTCCTGGGGTCGCTGGGTTCATGCGCGACCTATGTCGCCACCGTCACGATCATTCCGTTTTTCCCCGACGCCTGGGCCGCGCCGGCCGGCGGCTTTCCTGCGGCCACGTTGCCGTTCCTCTTCCTCATGAAGGACGTCGTACTGCTTGCGGCTTCCGTCTATCTGCTCAAGCGGGACCTCCTCCGGGCAGCAGCCGACGTATCGCCGGCTCAGAACGGGATTGTTCGACAGGAAGCGATGCAATAGCGCCGGGCAGCACTGGAAGAGCAGGATCAGCGTGCCGGGCCGCCTGATGAACGCAGCTTCCCAGCCGGCCGCCACGGCGTTGCGCGTATCCCAGGCGTGGCAGGCGATCATGCAGAGCTGCGAGGGACGGACGCCAAGTTCATTCTCCATTCGAGCGTAGGTTTRCGGCGACGGCTTACAGATCTTGACACTGTCCTCGCTGAATGACCTTTCGAAGAATCCCGCAATTCCCCCACGCTCAAAGCTGGAGGGTCTGGAACTTCAGCCAGGTTGTTCGCAGAGTGAACAGCCTGAAGCCAGCAGCGCGGAGCCGTCTTCCAGTTCACTATTC
>NZ_JBFRFR010000049.1:0-67600 GCF_052114925.1 Bradyrhizobium sp. 2TAF36
GCTGGAAGCCAAGCGGGACCTGGCCCGCGATGAAGTCCGGCGTGTAGGCGGCGATATTGCGATAGGGAACGTGCGTGATCTCGGTGCCCGTGAGCTGCTCGAAATAGGCGGCCGCCAGATGCTGCGACGAGCCGACGCCGACCGTTCCGTAGTTCAGCTCCCGCGGATGCGCCTTGGCATAGTCGATCAGCTCGTTCAGTGATTTCGGTGGCAGCCTCGAATTGATCACGATGACATTCGGCAGCGTCGCGAACAGGCCGATGGGGACGAGATCCTTCTGCGGATCGTAGGGCAGCTCCTTGTACAGCGATTTGTTCGCGGCCAGCGGACCGGAGGTGCTCATAAGCAGCGTGTAGCCGTCGGGTGCTGCATGCGCCGCAGCAGCGGTGCCGATATTGCCGCCGGCGCCGGGGCGGTTGTCGACCACGAAGGCCTGCCCGAGTGACATCGACATGCGGTTGAGCAGGATGCGGGTGATGACGTCGCTGGCGCTGCCGCCGGCGAAGGGCACAAGCACCTGGACCGGGCGGGTCGGATAGTCTTGCGCGTTTGCATGCCGCATTCCCGTTGCTGCGAGCAGGGCGCCACCACCGAGCGTGAGCAGCGACCTCCGGTCAGGACGAAATCCCTCGCTCTCCTGGTGAGCGCCATCTGTGATCTTGCTGCGACCGAACCGTGCCATCTCGGACTGAATCTCCCGACTGTGTCTTGTTCTGCGAGCCCAGGGAGCGTCCGGGACGGGAGTCGTCGGGGATGAGCGCCAGTTCGCATTTTTCTGCGCCTGAACCGTAGTTAGCAGGCCGCTACGACCGTCATGCCTGCACGTCTCAAAACTTACCAACCCGTCTCATTTTGCAGTGGGCGCGACATCTTGTCCGAGCAGGAATTCTGCACTCAAGAGATCGCTTTCCGCCGCGTCTTGCTGCGCGCCATGCGGGGCGATGAGGTCGTGCTGCCAATGAAAGGCTCCACAAACTCTCTCGCCACGGCGGCCGCTTGCGCAAGATCGTGGCTGATGACGTCGAGCACCGCCTTGGCCGCGACCGACACCGCTCGCCGCGGGTGATGCACCCAGGCAATCGAGCGCACGATCCGTTGCTGGTCGAAGCGATGCGCCCGGATGGCGCCGCTCGCGAGCGATTGCCGGAGCGCGATGGTCGGTAGCACCGTTGCAAAGTCGGTGGTCGCAATCACGTCGCAGAGCGCGGGGAGGGTGTCGAGCTCGAGCCGCGGCCGCAGGTCGATGCCGACGGCGGCGGCGTGCTCATCCAGGATCAGCCGCAGGCCGTGGCGCTTGGACGGCAGCACGAGGTCGAAATTCGCGACGTGGTCGAAGCGCAGCTTTGCCGGTGGCCTGACCGGGCTGTCCTTGCGGCAGGCGAACACCATCTCCTCGTCCATGATGTGATGCGCGGACAGCGGCGTCTTCCGGCGCGGCACGTTGATCAGCGCGAAATCGAGCTGGCCGGTGTTGACCCAGTCCACGAGCGTCTCGGTATAGCCCTCGCAGGCGGACAGCGTGATCTCGGGATAACGACTGGCGACCGTCGCCGACGAACTGGCCATAGTGCTCTGCGCCACCGACGTGATGAGGCCGACCGAGACGCGGCCCGAGATGCGCCCGCCGAGTTGCGCCATCTCCTGCCGCGCATATTCGGCATCGCGCACGATCGGGGCCGTCAGCCGCACCAGCGCCTCGCCGGCGCTGGTCAGAGTCATGCCCTGGACGCTGCGGTCGAACAGTTTTTGGCCGAGTTCGGCCTCGAGCTTGGCGATCTGCATGCTCAGCGCGGGCTGCACGATGTTGAGCTGGCGCGCGGCGCGGGTGACGTTCTTTTCCTCCGCCAGGCAAAGGAAATATTGCATCTGCCTGAGTTCCACGGGGCCTGTCCTTCGTTCGCCGGTCTTGCTCGCGGGCATCATCATAGATGATGGACGATATAATCAATCATTATTTGTAGTGATGGGTGGGATTGCCTAGTCTCGTGGCGGACCGCGGGGCCTCAAGGCCCGGGCCGTCTGGGAGCGAAATCAGACATATGCAGGACGCCACACCCAAGCGGATGATCATCGGCATTTCCGGCGCCTCCGGCGTCACCTATGGCGTGCGCCTGCTGCAGCTCCTGCGCAATGCCGGCGTCGAGACGCATCTGGTGATGTCGAAGACGGCCGAGCTTACCTTTGCCTACGAGACCGATTTGAAGATCGCGGAGGTGAGGGAGCTCGCCAATGTCTGCCATGCGATCGACGACATGGCCTCGGCGATCTCCAGCGGCTCGTTCCGCACCGCCGGCATGATCGTGGCGCCGTGCTCGATGCGCTCGATGTCCGAGATCGCCTCGGGCGTGACCACGACGCTTTTGACCCGCGCTGCCGACGTCGTGCTCAAGGAGCGTCGGCGGCTGGTGCTGATGGTGCGCGAGACGCCGCTGCACACCGGGCATCTCAGGACGATGACGGCGCTGTCGGAGATGGGCGCGATCATCGCCCCGCCCGTGCCGGCCTTCTACGCAAAACCCGAGAACCTCGACGACATGGTCGAGCACACCGTCGGCCGTGTGCTCGACCTGTTCGACATCGATATCGGCGTTGTGCGCCGCTGGGGCGAGGACGAGGCGCTCAAGCGCCGCTCGCCGCCGCTGCGCAAGATCGCGCCTTGACCTGAAGACCTGAGGAATGACCCGTATGCGAATGGAAAATGTTGCGAGGAGAAGCGCGAACGCGCCCGCCGATCTGCGCGCCTGGCTCGCGTTTCTCGCCGAGCGCGGCAAGCTCGCGATCGCTCGCGAGGGCATTGGGCTGGCTGACGAGCTAGCCGCCGTCGCCAAGCGGCTGGAGCGCGACAGCGCGGTGCTCTTCCCGCGACCCGATGGGCATGAAATTCCCGTCGTCGCCAATCTCTTCGCGGGCCGCGACTGGGTCGCCGATTCCATCGGCGTGACCGAGGACCAGTTGCTGCCACGGTTCCTGGCTGCCGCAAACCATCCACTGCCGACGCATGAGGTCGCGAGCGGACCGGTGCAGGACGTCGTCCACGAGGACGTCGATCTGCTGCGCCAACTCCCGGTGCCCAAGCACAATGAGCGCGACAGCGGCCCCTACATCACGGCCGGCCTGCTGATCGCGCGCAACCCGAAGACCGGTGTACAGAACGTCTCGATCCACCGCTGTCAGATCAGTAGCAGGAACCGCATCGGCGTGCTGCTGCTGCCGCGGCACACCTTCTCCTACTACCGCCTCGCGGAAGAGCTGGGCCAGGCGCTGGAGATCGCGATCGTGATCGGCGCGCATCCGGCCTTGATGTTGGCCTCGCAGGCGATTGCCGCGCTTGACGAAGACGAGATGGCGATTGCCGGTGCGTTGCTCGGAGCGCCCGTCGACGTCGTGAAGTGTCGCACCAATTCGGTCCGCGTGCCCGCCCACGCGGAGATCGTCATCGAGGGACGCATTCTTCAGGGCGTGCGCGAACCGGAAGGTCCGTTCGGCGAATTCCCCCAATATTACGGCCCGCGCGCCAATCGCGAGGTGATCGAGGTCGATGCGATCACGCATCGTGCGAAACCGATCTTCCATACCATCGTGGGCGGCGGTTTCGAGCATCTGATCCTCGGCGGCGTGCCGCGCGAGGCGACGCTGCTCCAGCATCTGCGGCGCAGTTTTCCTGGCGTGATCGACGTCCGCCTCACGCGCGGCGGCACCTGCCGCTACCACCTCGCGATCAAGATCGACAAGGCGAACGACGGCGAGCCCAAGAACATCATGATGTGCGCCTTCGGCGCCCATTACGACATTAAGCAGGTGGTCGTGGTGGACAAGGACGTCGACATCTCCTCGTCCGAGGAAATCGAATGGGCGGTGGCGACGCGCTTCCAGGCCGACCGCGACCTCATGGTCGTCGCGGGCGCGCTCGGCTCCAAGCTCGATCCGACCACCGACAACGGCATCAGCGCCAAGATGGGTCTCGATGCGACCGCGCCGGTCAACGCGCCCGAGCTCGCTTTCAAGCGCATTCGCGTCAAGGGCGAGGAGGAGGTCGATCTCGCCACTGCCTTGCAGGCCGACCCCGGCGCTGCGGTCGCGCGGTTTCTTTCGGAGACGCGCGCATGAGCGGATTGCCGCTCGGAAGCAACTTGCGTCGGTTTGCGCCGTTGGAATATGAAGCGGGTGCTGCTTATAGTGCCGCGCCGATGAAGCAATTATTTTGCAGCGCAACGCTGCCGGGAGGAAGGAACTGATGTCGACGGCCCTGCGCATCGCTCATGGCGCTTTCGGCAGGGTCGCTCTGCTCGACATGGACCGTTCGCTGGTCCGCCACGCTCATCATCACTGCCACGTCCTGCTCAAGGTCGAGGGCTCCGACACGCAGTTTCTTGTGGGCGACCAGGTCACGCCGCTGACGGATACGGCCGCCGTGCTCGTCGACGGCTGGAAGCCGCATGCCTATGTGCACGACGCCAACCGTCCGCGCACGCTGATCATGGCGCTCTATATCGAGCCGGAATGGCTGAAGGAGTTCCGTCCCGGCTGGGCGGCCAGCGGTGCGCCGGGCTTTTTCGAGCGGCCGTCGGGCGAGGTGTCGCCGCGCATCCGTCAGCTCACGCTGCATCTGGCGGCCGAAATGATGGCGAATCCGGATGCGGTGCGGACCCACGAGCAGACGCTCTCGGATCTCATGATCGCGGTGATCGAGCGATTCACGCCCTGGCGCAGCTTCCCGACCACGATCCGCGGCATGAGCGCGGTGAGCTGCGATTGGCGCATCCGCCGCGCGATGGACGCGATGCGCGTGCACGATTCCTATGCCAACGTCGATCAGTTCGTGAAGGGCGCAGGCCTCTCGCGCGCGCAGTTCTTCCGCCTGTTCGAGACCTCGCTCGGCGTCTCGCCAAAGCTGTATCTCAATGTCGTCCGGATGGAGCGCGCGCTCGATGCTGTCATGCGCGAGGACACACCGCTCGGCGAGCTCAGCGAGCGCTTTGGCTTTCCGGAGCCGGCGCATTTCACGCGTTTCTTCCGGGATCATGCCGGCGTCAGCCCGCGCGAGTTTCGCAATGTCTCGCGTCTCGCGGGTTGAGTCTTGATATTGCGCTGCACGCTCTCGAATGAGACGATTTGGTAAGTCGTGAGAGCGGGCGGTATGGCTCCCGCACCCCCAGTCCTGACAAACGTCATCGTCGCGTCAAAGAACGCGTCGGGAGGTATGCCGGGACATGTTGCAGGCGGTCAAATCCGCAAATCCGGGAAGTGGCGATGAGCCGTGGGTCGGGCGTTCGATCGAGCGCGTCGAGGATGCCGCACTGCTCAGCGGCCGCGGCCGCTTCATCGACGATCTCGGTGTCCAGCCCGGCACGCTGCACGCGACGATCCTGCGCTCGCCGCATGCGCATGCCGATATTCTCTCGATTGATGTTGAAGCCGCGAAGCGTCTGCCGGGCGTCGCCGCGGTTCTGACCGGCAGCGACGTCAAGGCCGTCACGACGAGCCTCGTCGTCGGCGTGAAGGCGCCGGTGGAGTGTTGGCCGATCGCGATGGACCGCGTGCGCTATGTCGGCGAGCCGGTCGCTTTGGTCGTCGCAACTGATCGCGCACGTGCCGAGGACGCTGCCGAACTGATCAATGTCGAATATCGCCCGCGGGCTGCCGTCGTCGATCCGCTCCAGACGCTCGCGCCAGGCGCGCCCGTGCTCCACGATGGCTTTCCCGGCAATCTCGCCAGCGACCGCCACTTCCGTTACGGCGATCCCGAGAAAGCCTTTGCGGAGGCGCCGCATCGCTTCTCGATCGACATCCGCTATCCCCGCAATTCCTGCACGCCGATCGAGACCTACGGGGTCGTCGCATCGCACGATGCCGGCGAGGATGCCTATGAGGTGCTCGCCAACTTCCAGGGCCCGTTCAGTATCCACACGGTGATTGCGCGAGCGCTGAAAGTGCCGGGCAATCGGCTCCGGCTGCGCACGCCGCCGGATTCCGGCGGCAGCTTTGGCGTCAAGCAAGGCGTGTTTCCCTACATCGTGCTGATCGCGGCGGCAGCGCGCGTCACGGGACGGCCGGTGAAGTGGATCGAGGACCGGCTCGAGCATCTTACCGCGTCGGTGTCGGCGACCAACCGCGCGACGACGTTGTCGGCGGCGGTCGCAGCAGACGGAAAGATCCTCGCGCTGGACTGGGACCAGGTCGAGGATTGCGGCGCGCATCTGCGCGCGCCTGAGCCTGCCACGCTCTACCGCATGCACGGCAATCTGACCGGCGCCTACGACATCCGCCACGTCAAGATCCGCAACCGCGTCGTCGTCACGAACAAGACACCGACCGGTCTCAACCGCGGCTTTGGCGGCCCGCAGGTCTATTTCGCACTGGAGCGCCTGGTACAGCGGATCGCGATTGGCCTCGGCCTCGATCCGCTCGATGTCATCAAGCGCAATCTAATCGACGCCGGCGCGTTTCCCTATCGCACGGCGACCGGTGCCTTGCTCGACTCCGGCAACTACCAGGACGCCGTTGCGCTCGCAGTCGAGCAGGGCAGGCTCGCTGAACTCAAGGCGAAGCGGGACGAGGCGCGAGCGCAGGGGCGGCTCTACGGGATCGGCTTCACCGCGGTGGTCGAGCCCAGCGTCTCCAACATGGGCTACATCACCACCGTGCTGACGGCGGCCGAGCGCCGCAAGGCAGGTCCCAAGAACGGCGCGCAGGCAACCGCGACCGTCGGGCTCGATCCGGTCGGCAGCGTCACGGTTCACGTCGCCTCCGTGCCGCAGGGGCAGGGCCATCGCACGGTGCTGTCGCAGGTCGTCGCCGACGTCTTCGGTCTCCAGCCTAGGGATATCCGCGTCAACACCGAGATCGACACCGCCAAGGACGCCTGGTCGATCGCGTCCGGTAACTACGCCAGCCGTTTCGCCGCAGCTGTGGCGGGCACGGCAAAGATCGCCGCGGAACGCGTCGCCGGCAGGCTCGCCCGCATCGCCGCAAGCCAGTTGAACGTCGAAGCCGCCGACATCGTGTTTGCGAAAGGCTTCGTTGCCTCCAGGTACAATCCGGAGAACCGGATCGCGTTCTCGCGCGTCGCGGCGCTCAGCCACTGGTCGCCGGGCTCGCTCCCTGATGACGCGGGGCAGACCATCCGCGAGACCGTGTTCTGGACGCCGCCGGAGCTGACGCCGCCCGACGAGGACGACCGCATCAACTCCTCGCTCTGCCACGGCTTCATCTTCGATTTCTGCGGCGTCGAGATCGATCCGACGACGCTGGAGACGCAAATCGATCGCTACGTCACCATGCACGACTGCGGCACCATCCTGCATCCCGGCATGGTCAACGGCCAGATCCGCGGCGGCTTTGCGCAGGCGCTCGGCGCCGCGCTCTTTGAGGAATATGCCTACGCCGAGGACGGCAGTTTCCTGACGGGAACGCTCGCCGACTATCTGCTGCCGACCACCACCGAGGTGCCGGAGCCGCAGATCATCCACATGGAGACGCCGTCGCCGTTCACGCCGCTCGGCGCAAAAGGCGTCGGTGAGGGCAATTGCATGTCGACGCCGGTGTGCCTCGCCAATGCGGTCGCGGATGCGCTCGGCGTTGCCGACATAACGCTGCCGCTCGTGCCTGCGCGGCTCGCGGAGCTGGTGCGCGGTGCCGAGCCGCCGCCCCCCGCGGGCGGCGTGACTTCTGCGCCAGTGCGCGAAGGCGACCGGCGCTTGCGCGGCGAGGGACAGGCCTCGGTAAAGGGGCCGCCCGAGCAGGTCTGGGCGATGCTGCTCGATCCCGCCACCCTGCAGTCGGTCATTCCCGGCTGCCAGCGCGTCGACAAGATCACCGACACGCATTTCCGCGCCGACGTCACGCTCGGCATCGGCCCAGTCAGCGGGCGTTATCGCGCGGATGTCGAGCTGTTCGATCTCGATCCGCCACGCGCGGTCACACTGCGTGGCGGTGCGACCGGCGCGCTCGGCTTCGGCAACGCCGAGGGGCGGATCACGCTCGCGCCCGACGGCAATGGCGGCACAAAGCTGACCTACAGCTACGACGCCGCGATCGGCGGCAAGGTCGCGAGCATCGGCGGCCGTCTGCTCGACGGCGCCACGCGCGTCATCATCGGCCAGTTCTTCACCGCGCTCGCGCGGAAGGCGGGCGGCGGTGGTGCAGAGGGCGGCGGTTTCTCGCTGTTCGCCGTGCTGGCGAAACTGGCCAGCCTGTTCGGGGGGCGCCGATGAAACCGCCCGCATTCGACTATCTCCGGGCCGAGACCGTCGGCGACGTCCTCGAAGGCCTTGCCCAGCAGGGCGGTGATGCCCGCGTGCTCGCCGGCGGCCAGTCGCTGATGGCGATGCTCAACATGCGTCTCGCCAAGCCGAAGCTGCTGATCGACATCATGCGTATCAAGGAGCTCCGCCAGATCGAGCGGAAGGGCGATGCCGTCACGATCGGCGCCGGTGTGCGCCAGGCCGATCTCCTGGCGTGGCCTGACCTTGCCGAGGCGTTGCCGCTGGTCGCGCTGGCGCTGCCGTGGGTCGGGCACATGCAGACCCGCAGCCGCGGCACCATCTGCGGCTCGCTCGCGCACGCCGATCCCAGCGCCGAAATGCCGCTGACGCTGGTTGCGCTTGGTGGTGAAGTGCTGTTGCGCAGTGCCAAGCGTCGTCGCCGCGTCGCAGCCAAGGACTTCTTCGCCGGCATGATGCTGACCGCGCGCGCCGATGACGAATTGATCGAAGGAATCTCGCTGCCCGCCGTCAAGGGATCGCGCTTCGCCTTCCGCGAGGTCGCGCGCCGCTATGGCGATTTCGCCATTGTCGCCTGCGCGGCGATGAAGACACCGACGGGCGTGCGTCTCGCCGTTGGCGGCGTCGCCGACGTTCCGACCGCGCGCGACTGGCCGCGGCTGGAGGGCAGCGCGCTCGACGATGCCCTCAATGCATTCGCCTACGAGCTTGGTGCCCGCGACGACGTCCACGCCACCGCGCGCTACCGGCGCGACCTCGTGCGCATGATCGGTCGCGATCTGATCGGCGAGGTGCTGCAATGACCCGTCTCAAGGCAGATCAGCGCCATGCCGTCCGTTTCGCGCTCAACGGCAAGCCGGTCGAGGGCGAGGCGGAGCCGCGCATGCTGCTCTCCGATTTCCTGCGCCACCAGCTGGGAGCGACCGGCACCCATGTCGGCTGCGAGCACGGCGTCTGCGGCGCCTGCACTGTTGTCGTCGACGGCATGCTGACGCGGTCGTGCCTCACGCTCGCTGCGCAGGTCGATGGTTGCGAGCTCAGGACCGTCGAAGGCCTCGCACCGTCGGCGGACCGGCTCGGCGTGCTGCAGCAGGCCTTCCGCCGCAACCACGCGCTCCAGTGCGGCTTCTGCACCGCCGGCATTTTGATGTCGCTCGACCACTACCTCGCCAGGAACCCGGCGCCGACCGAGGCCGAGATCCGCGACCTCCTCAGCGGGCATATCTGCCGCTGCACCGGCTACACACCGATCATCCAGGCGGCGCTCGAAGCCGCCGCCGAACTCGCTTCATCCAAAAAAGAGACGTCCGATGCTTGATCTCGCCAGCAGCTTCATCGCCAGCGCCGCGCGCGATCCCCATGCGATCGCGCTTGTCGACGGTGATCTGCGCCTGACCTACCGGCAATGGTACGGCAAGATCTCCGCGCTCGTGGCATCGTTTGACCGCCTTGGCCTCAAGCCTGGCGATCACGTCGTCACGCTGCTGCAAAACCGCTGGGAAGCGGCGACGCTGCACTGGGCCTGCCAGTTCGCAGGCCTGGTGATCACGCCGATCAACTGGCGCGCCAAGGCCGACGAGCTCGATTACTGCATCGAGAACGCCGAAGCCTGCGCGATCGTCTATCAGGATATCTCTGCCGAGGCGGTGCAGGGCTCGGGGTTGGCAGGCAAGCTGCTGCGTGTTTCCGTCGATCCCGGGACGGGGGAGGCCACCAGCTTTGCCGATCTGATCAAGGACAGCGCGCCGGACGCCGAGCCGCGTGTCGGCACCGATGCCTGGTCGATCATGCTCTACACGTCGGGCACGACCTCGCGGCCAAAAGGCGTGCCGCGACGGCATCGCGCTGAACGTGCCGCGGCGATCGCCCATGTCGCGCAAAATCTCTACGGCCGCGGCGAGCGCACGCTCGGGGTGATGCCGCTCTACCACACCATGGGCGTCCGCTCGCTGCTGGCGATGTCGCTGATCGGCGGCACCTTCATCTGCCTGCCGCGCTATGACAGCCGCCAGGCGCTGGCCCTGATCGAGAAGGAGGAGATCACCAACCTGTATCTGGTGCCGACGCTCTATCACGACCTCGTTCATCACGAGGCCTTCGCCAAAACCGACGTCTCCAGCGTCCGCAAGCTCGGCTTTGCCGGCGCCTCGATGACCGACGGCCTTCTCAGGAAGCTGAACGAGGCGTTCAAGCCAGAGTTGTTCGTCAATCACTACGGCAGCTCCGAGATCTACACCTTTACGATCGACCAGAACGCCGCCGCAAAGCCCGGCTCGGCCGGCAAAGCTGGGCTGAACCAGCACGTCAAGGTCGTGCGCATCGGCGCGAAGTCGGTCGCGGAGCTTGCTGCGGTCGGCGAGGAGGGCGAGATCATCGCGACGCTCGCCGGCGACGAGGCCTTCGAAGGCTACTGGCGCCGCCCTGAAGCCGACGCCAAGTCGCTGCGCGAGGGCTGGTACTTTACGGGCGATACCGGCTTCGTCGATCCCGACGGCGACCTATTCGTCACCGGGCGCGTCGACGACATGATCATCACCGGCGGCGAGAACGTCTCGCCGGTCGAGATCGAGAGCTGCCTGTCGCTGCATCCCGCGGTCGACGAGGTCGCGGTGGTCGGCGTTGCCGACGAGAAATGGGGCAAGGTCGTCGCCGCCTTCGTCAAGCGCAATCGCCCTGTGTCGGACGTCGAGCTGGAGCAGTTCTGCCGGACCACGGGCCTCGCCAATTTCAAGCGGCCTAGACGTTACGTTTTCGTCGACGCCATTCCCAAATCGCCGGTCGGCAAACTGCTGCGGCGACTGCTCGTCGCCGGTGAGTACGAAGCCGAGCGCCTGCCGCCATCAGACGCCGCCTGATCATCACTCATCAACAATCAACAGAAGGAAACCAACATGCCGTCAGCCTACAATTTTACCGATCCTCGACTCGCAAAACTCGACGGGTTCAAGGTCGAGATCGATGAGGCGCATGAGCGGGCCGATATCATCCTGGGCCGGCCGCCCTACAACGTCGTGGCGATGCCGCAGCGTGACCAGCTGCGCCTGACCTTCGAGACGCTGGACGAGGATCCGCGCGTCCGCGTGATCGTGGTGCGCGGCGAGGGCGAGCATTTCTCCAGCGGCGGCAATATCGGCGGCTTCATGGAGGCGAGCCCCGAGCACGTCTCCAAGCTCGCCTGGAACATCGCCGCGCCTGCGCGTTGCGCCAAGCCCGTGATCGTTGCCAACCGCGGCTATTGCTTCGGCGTGGGCTTCGAATTGTCACTCGCTTGCGACTTCCGCATCGCCTCGGAGACCACGCAGTACGCGTTGCCGGAGCAGAAGCTCGGCCAGATCCCGGGCTCAGGCGGCTCGGCGCGCCTGCAGAAGATGGTCGGCATCACTCGCACCAAGGACATCGTGATGCGCTCCAAGCGCATCTCGGCGAAGCAGGCCTATGACTGGGGCATCGCCACCGAATGCGTGCCGGATGCCGAGCTGGAGAAGGCGACCGACAAGCTGGTCGACGAGCTCCGCACCTTCTCGCCGCTGGCGCAGCGCACGGCGAAGAAGCTCCTCAACGACACCGAGGATTCGACGCTCGCCATCGCGATCGAGCTCGAAGGCCATTGCTACAGCCGCCTGCGCCAGTCGGAAGACTTCAAGGAAGGCGTCGAAGCCTTCAACGCCAAGCGTCCGCCGAAGTTCACCGGGCACTGATGCGCGACAAAACTGCCGCGGTTCGCAATGACGCGGGCCGCGGCTCTATCAAAACGGGGGAGGTAAAACAACATGGCTGAGATGGATATGCCGGTCGCGGGCGCACAGGCGTCGGCCGATAACAAGCAGATGGTCAATGCGATCATCGCATCGGTGCTCGGATGGGCGCTGGATCTGTTCGATTTGTTCATTTTGCTCTACGTGGCGCCGGTCGTCGGCGCGCTGTTCTTTCCGTCGAGCAACCCAGCGCTGTCGCTGGCTGCGGTCTACGGCTCGTTCGCCGTGACGCTCCTGATGCGGCCGCTGGGCTCGGCGGTGTTCGGGCATTATGCCGACGTGCACGGCCGCAAGCAGGCCATGCTGATCGCCATCATCGGCGTCGGCATCAGCACGGCCGCCTTCGGCCTGCTGCCGACCATCGCCCAGGTTGGAATTCTCGCGCCGATCATCTTCCTGATCCTGCGGCTGGTGCAGGGCATCTTCGTCGGCGGCGTCGTGGCTTCCACGCACACCATCGGCACCGAGTCTGTGCCGGCGCAATGGCGCGGCGCGATGTCGGGCCTGGTCGGCGGCGGTGGCGCCGGCATCGGCGCGCTGCTCGCGTCCTTCATCTTCCTGATCACGTCCTCGATCTTCCCCGGCGATGCCTTCGCGGTGTGGGGCTGGCGCTTCATGTTCTTCTCGGGGCTGCTGAGCTCGCTGCTCGGCTGGTTCATCTTCCGCAACCTCGAGGAGTCGCCTTACTTCAAGGAGCTCAAGCGCCAGCAGGGTAACAAGCAGGCGAAGGTCTCGAAGGCGCCGGTCAAGGACGTGTTCTCCGGCGAGTATCGCGGCGTGCTGCTGGTCAACCTTCTCATCACCTTCGGCGGTGGTGCCGGCTATTATCTGACCTCGGGTTATCTGCCGAGCTTCCTGAAAGTCATCAATGCGGTCCCGAACCAGACCTCGTCGTTGATCCTGATGGGCGCTAGCGTGTCGGCGTTCTTCTCGGCCGTGCTGGTCGGCGCGCTGAGCGATCGTATCGGCCGCAAGAAGACGTTCCTCATCATCGGCGTCCTGGCCGCGGTGCTGCTGCCGCTGTGCTATCTCAAGCTCGCGGCGACCAAGGACACGACGCAAATCACGCTCTATGCGCTCGCGATCGCCTTCATCGGCAATGCCGGCTATGCGCCGGTGCTGATCTTCCTCAACGAGCGTTTTCCGACCGCGTTGCGCGCTAGCGGCACGGGTCTGTCGTGGAACATCGGCTTTGCGCTGGGCGGCATGATGCCGACCTTCGTCTCGCTGGTGAGCGGCAGCCCTGCGGAGATCCCGATGTCGCTGGCCTACTTCGCAGTCGGCGTGTTCGTGATCTACCTGATTGGTGCGGTCGTGATCCCCGAGACCAAGGGTAACTTCCGCTGAGCCAAATCGGCGCGGCCGCATTCGTGGCCGCGCCGATCCATCGAATTGCGCGATGAGACGGGAATGGATGGGCTGCATTTCGACGACGTGATCGTCGGTGGCGGATCGGCGGGCTGCGTGCTCGCCAATCGGCTTTCCGCAGACGGAAGCCGCCGCGTGCTTCTGATCGAAGCCGGGATGGACACGCCGCCCGAGGCGACGCCGCCGGAAATCCTCGACAGCTATCCGATGACGCTGTTCTTCGGCGACAAATACATCTGGCCGGGCCTGTCAGCGGCCGCCGGCCGCAATGCCGAGGGCAAGCCGGTCGTTCGCGCCTACGAACAGGGGCGGGTGATGGGCGGCGGTTCCAGCATCAACGTGCAATCGGCCAATCGCGGCCTGCCGCGCGACTATGACGAGTGGCTCGATCTCGGCGCGCGGGGCTGGGGCTGGGCGGATGTGCTGCCGTACTTCCTCAAGCTCGAGACTGATCTGGATTTCGACGGCCCGCTGCACAGCAAGCACGGCCCGATCCCGATCCGCCGCATCGCGCGCGAGGCGATGCCGCCGTTTGGCAAGGCCGTGGGAGAGGCTTTGTCGGCAACCGGCCTGCCGTTCCGGAAAGACCAGAACGCCGAATTCGAGGACGGCATCTTTCCGCCGGCGTTTTCGAACCGTAACGACCGGCGCGTCTCGACCGCCGCCGGCTATCTCGACGCAGCAACGCGTGCGCGACMGAACCTGACGATCTGGGCTGAGAGCGAGGTCGAGCAGCTTCAGCTCGACGGCCGCCATGCGACGGGCGTGGTGGTTTCGCGCGGCGGTCATAAGCTCACCATTGGCGCCGGCCGTGTCATCCTCACCGCAGGCGCGCTGCAATCGCCGGCGATCCTGATGCGGGCGGGCATCGGCCCGGGTGCGGCGCTGCAAGCGCTCGGCATTCCCGTGGCGATCGATCTGCCCGGCGTCGGCAGCAATCTGCGCGATCACCCCGCACTGACCTTCTGTCAATATTTGCCGCGGCGGTTGCGCTTGCCGCTTGCCCGGCGGCGTCCCAATTTCGCGGCGATGCGCTTCTCGTCCGAACATCCCGGCTGCGACGCCTCCGACATGTACATCACGGCCTCGGCGCGCGGCGGGTGGCATGCGCTGGGCACGCGGCTTGGTCTCTACTTTCTCTGGTGCAACCGGCCGTATTCGAGCGGCTCGCTCATGCTGGCGAGCCGCGACCCGAAAACCTATCCAGTGGTCGATTTCAACCTGCTGTCCGACCGACGCGATCTCGAACGGATGGTCGCGGCCGTCCGGCTGCTCGCGAAACTTGTCGTTCATCCCGCGCTCAACCCGGAGGCGGGCGATTTCTTCCCGGCTTCCTTTTCTCCGCGTATCAAGCGGCTGAGCCGGTACGGCACCGTCAATCGCATCGTTGCGTCCATCCTCGGGCCAATGCTCGACATACCCGCGGGCCTCAGGGCGCTTGTGATCCGGCTCGTGCTGCTCAACGGCACGGCCTTCCAGGCGACGCTTGCCGACGACCGTGCCCTCGAAGCCTTCGTACGGCAAAGCGTGTTCGGAGTCTGGCATCCAGTGGGGACATGCCGCGTGGGCGATCCCGCCGACCGGATGGCGGTGGTCGAGTCCGAGGGCAGGGTGATCGGCAGCGAGAACATTTTTGTGGCGGATGCCTCGATCATGCCGCGGCTGCCGACGGCCAATACCAACATCCCCGTGATCATGGCGGCCGAGAAGATCAGTGATGCCCTGCTGTCGCGAAATTAAGCTTTGTGCTGCGCCAGCGCGGAAACGCCCTCCTGCGTTAGGTATTCGAGTTCCACGAGGTCACTCCATTAGATTCGACTCCTGAACAGGAAGCGCCGCGACGACCGACTGCGGCATCGAGCGGTTCACGTTAGACCGGGCTCGCTCTTCTTCGCTGTTGTTAGCCGAAAGTGGCCCGTGATGGATTGGAGCGAGGGTTAGATTGTTTCAATCAGTTAAAGGGCGGCGTGTGCATGACGTATGCACCGGGAGATCGAGAAAAATCTTGCGCAGGCCAACGTGAGCAGGCGTTTTTGAAGTAGGCGGATTGGTCGCGGAAAGCGCAGCTGCTTTGCACTCACGCAGCTAACTGCGACCTATTTGATCAATGACGCGACGTCTTGGGGATGGGACCAACTGGCTCTTAATCAGCGGGGCTCGGGTTCGAGCCTTTGCCGCGTCGGGCGCGAGCCCCCGTAGAGGCGCCAGGGCTCCAGAGACAAATCCTTTTGTCTTGCCGAAGCGCGTCGTCCTCTTGTTGCAAGACACCCGTCATCTTTGAAAGGACTATCTTGCCGCAAACGCCTAGCATATCCGGATCGTTGCCATCGTGACTGCGTGACATGAACACTCCCCGAATTGAAAGCCAGCGCGCCTCCACCAGCGTGCGATCGCCGATTATCGTCAATCAGCTTGGCCCGGACATTCGTGCGGCGCTGGTCGATCACTGGTCGCGCCCGCTGATCATCGATCATCCCGCCGATCGCGCGCCCTGGGAGGTTGCTCCCGAAGCGGACGTGCTGCTGACGCGGCCGCTAGTGGGCTGGCACAAGGCGCCTGCGGAGAAGCCGGCCGGCTGGCCGTTCGGCCTGCACTGGATCCAGACCGCATCGACGGGAGTCGATTTCTTTCCGGCATGGCTGCTCGACGGTCCGGTGGTCACGGTCGGCCGCGGCATCTCGGCTGATCCGATCGCGGAATATGTCCTTGCGGCGATTCTCGGCTTCGAGAAGCGTATCCATGACATCCGGCCGCGCAATCGCGAGCAGTGGAAGATCAGCCCGCTGGGCTCGCTCACCGGCAAGACGATCGGGATTGCCGGCTTCGGCGCGATCGGCCGCGCAGTCGCCGAACGGGCCAAGCCGTTCGGTGTCAACATCAGGGTTCTCAGGCGCTCGGCCTGGCCATATGTCCTTCCAGGCATCCAGCCGGTTGATAGCATCGAGGAGCTGGTCGCGGTCTCCGATCATCTCGTCCTTGTTCTGCCGGCGACGACCAAGACCGCGCGTCTGATCAACGCCGATGTGCTGGCGCGGGCCAAGACGTCGCTGCACCTAATCAATGTCGCGCGAGGGCGGATCGTCGATCAGGGTGCGCTGTTGCAGGCGCTCGACGAGGGGCGGATTGCCGGCGCGACGCTCGACGTCACCGATCCCGAGCCGCCGCCGGAGGGCGATCCGATCTATCGCCATCCCAAGGTCGTCCTGACCCCGCATGTGTCATGGACGGGTGGCGAGGATGCCAAGCGGCTGGCCGACAAGACGCTGGTCAACCTCGACGCCCACGCCCATGGCGTGGCGCTGGCCGACGTCTTCGACAAGAATCTCGAATACTAAAAAAGGAAAGGCACAATGAACAAGGTCGTCGAGAAGCCCAAGAAGTACTCCCTGGTCGAGCGCACGCCGGCCGCGACGTTCGAGGAAGAGCGGCTGCATCGCAAACAGCGGCTTGCCGCAACATTCCGCCTGTTCTCGCGCTACGGCTTCGATCAGGGGCTCGCAGGCCATGTCACCGTGCGCGATCCGGAGTTTCCCGAACGGTTCTGGATCAATCCGCTGTCGAAGCATTTCAGCCAGATCAAGGTATCGGATCTTCAGCTCGTCGATCACGATGGCAACATCCTGATCGGTGACAAGCCGATCAACCAGGCCGGCTTCGTGATTCACTCCGCGATCCACGCCGCGCATCCTGAGGTGATCGCGGCCGCGCACACCCATTCGACCTATGGCAAGGCCTGGTCGGCGCTCGGCCGCCTGCTCGATCCGCTGACGCAGGATTCCTGCGCCTTCTACGAGGATCACGTGCTGTTCGATCCGTTCTCCGGCGTCGTGCTGGAGGCGGAAGAGGGCCGCAAGATCGCGCAGGCGCTGGGATCGAAGAAGGCGGCCATCTTGCAGAACCACGGCCTGCTCACGGTCGGACCGACCATCGAGGCTGCCGCCTGGTGGTACATCGCCATGGACAATGCTGCGCGCGCCCAGCTGCTTGTGGAAGCCGCCGGAACGCCAAAGCCGATCCCGCACGAGATCGCCAGCCTGACCTCGCGGCAGGTCGGAACGCACAAGGGCGGCTATTTCAGCTTCCAGCCGTTGTGGGACTGGATCACCGAGGCGGAACCGGATCTATTCAATTAGGTATCGAGGCTTCCGAGCCGGGCCGATGACCCGGCTCGCCGAATTGCGCCATGCTCTAACATCGTGAGATATAGCGGCAGGCGGCTTGTCACGCTTGTGCAGGCTGCCGCAGCAACGGTGAGGAGCAGGGCGACATGGTCAATGGTCTGCCAAGCGAAGTTGAAGTCATCACATTGTTCGTCGATGACATTGCGTCGTCGAAAGCGTTTTACGCCAAGGTTTTCACATCCGAGACGGTCTGGGAGGATGCGGTCTCATCCGTACTTCGATTTGGTGGGCTCCTGGTCAACCTTCTCGACGCGACTCAGGCACCGCCGCTTGTCGAGCCGCTGCGTGTCGCGCAGTCCTCCGCAGGGGCGCGCGCACTCCTGACGATCAGGGTCGTCGACGTCGATCAGGTCTGCTCGGCCCTGCGGGAGATTGGCGTCGATCTGCTCAATGGCCCGATCGACCGTCCGTGGGGGCGACGAACTGCATCCTTTGCCGACCCCTCAGGCCATGTCTGGGAGATCGCGCAGCTGATTGAGCGGAAATAGCAGCCGGCTTCCGGCCCGCCGATCGCTACAGCGTCCCGCAGACGCGATTGACCAGCTCGATGAACCAGCGCAGCGCCGGATTGGCCATGGCGCGGCGCGTGTGGAGAAGGTCGATGGTGAATGGTTCCACATCGTAGGGAATCGGAACGACAGACACGCCGGCGGCTGTCGCGAAGCGGCGCGCGACGCGCTCGGCCATGGTTGCCACGAGATCGGTGCCTGCGACGGCAAACGGCACCGCGACGACATGGGCGAGCGTGATCGCGGTCCGGCGCTTGCGTCCGTGCCGGCTCAGCATCGTGTCGATTGCGCCGGGAAGCCCGTCGCCGYCGGCGGAGGAGAACAGCACATGCGGAAGCCGCGTGTAATCGTCCTTGGTGAGACGGGCTTTCAGTTTGGCGCGCTTGGCGTCGAGAATGCAGACGAAACTCTCCGTGAAAAGCGTGGATCGGATGATGCGCGGGGAAGCGGGAAGATGGCCACCTATCAGCGCGTCGACATCGCCGTGTTCCAGGCTCGCGACACTCGCGGCCGGATCAATGATGGGGCGCACCACGAGATCGATACCAGGTGCCTCCCGCCGCAACGCCTCGACCAGTCGCGGCACCACGACGAGGTCGCCATAGTCGGTCGCCGCAATAGACAGGCGATGGCGGGCTGTTGCCGGATTGAAGGCTGATGTGGGTTCGAGCACGCCCCTGATCTGCCCCAGAGCGTCGCTGATCGGTCGCGCCAGCGCCAGCGCCTTGGCCGTCGGCTGCATGCCGGAGGCCGAGCGCACGAAGAGCTCATCGCCAAACAGCGCACGCAGCCGCGTCAGCGTGCTGCTCATGGACGGTTGCGCCAGGCCGATGCGCTGGCCGGCGCGGGTCACATGGCGTTCCTCCATCAGCGCCTCGAAGGCGACCAGGAGGTTGAGGTCGACGGAAGCCAAATTCATTTGAACGATGATAGATATAGTAACAATCGATTTCAAGAATGATGCGGAGTGTGGTCTCCTGGCGGAGACGACATGATTGGGCGCGGCGTATGCGGTCTTCACTCCTGCACTTCATCCCGCGCGGACCGACCTTGCTGGCACTTGGCGTCCTGCTCGGATTGGCCTTTCCGGCTCTTGCGGACCTCGCTCGCCCCCTGATGCCAACCACGATCTTCCTGATCGTGCTGGGAACGCTGTTGCGGATCGACAGTCAGGCCGTCGTCGCAACGCTGCGACGGCCGTCGCTTTCCGTGCTCTTGCCGGCCGTCGTCATGGTGGCCTGTCCGCTCGTGATCGGTGTTGCCGGTCACGCCTTGAACCTTGGTCCGGAGATCGCGCTTGCGGCGGTGCTCGCCGTCTCGGCGCCGCCATCGAGCGGAACGGCAGCAGTGGCACGGATGCTCGGGCTCGACGGTGCGGTGCCGCTCGTGGTGACGGTGTTGTCCATGGTGCTGGCTCCGGTCACCGTGCCGCTTCTTGCAGGCTGGTTCGGCGGACTCGAGATCAGCGCGCTCGAGCTCGCGCTTCGCTTGGCGCTGTTGATCGGCGGCGCCGAAGGGGTGGCTTTCCTGGTCCGCCGGCATGCAGCCCCGGTGCTGGCGGCCCATGGCGGGATGGTCGACGGGATCATCGTCGCGGCGCTTCTCGTCTTTGCGGCGGCGACGATGGCTGACATTCGCGCGCAGATCGCGGCGGATGTGCAGGCCGCCATGCTCTGCCTCGGGCTCGCCTTCGCTTGCAATATCGCCCTTCAAGCAGCTGGTGCCGTGCTGCTGCCGGGCAATTTGAGCCAGCGGCTGACCGTCGGGCTCATCCTCGGCAACCGTAATGTCGGCCTGGTCTGGTCGGCGCTGGGTGCTGCCGCCTCGCCACGCATGGCACTATACTTCGCCGCGACGCAATTTCCGATCTACCTCCTGCCGCGCCTGATCGAGACATTGATCGGCCGGAACACTGGAAAGGCCAAGCCGTGACCACGCCCCGTCTTACCCGCGAACATGCCTCGCATTTTGCCAACATCGCGCTCGGCCATGTCGGGCGCGAATATCCCAATAACGTTGATCACGCGCTGGCTGAACCTGCGGATGCCCGCACGCCGAGCCAGCTGCATCCGATCTTCTATGGCAGCTATGACTGGCATTCCTGCGTCCACAGCTATTGGATGCTGGCGCGACTGCTGCGCAGGTTTCCCGACTTTGCGGCAGCCTCCGACATCCGCGCCCTCTTCGATACGCAATTCGTGCCCGAGAAGGTCGCCGCCGAACGTGCTTACTTCGCCCGCCCGACTGCCCGCGGCTTCAAGCGGCCGTATGGCTGGGCCTGGCTCCTGAAGCTCGCGACTGAACTGGCGCTCCATCCTGACGATCGCTGGAGCCGCAATCTCGCGCCGCTGGCCGAAATCATCGCGCAACGCTTTCGCGACTTCCTGCCGTTGGCGTTCTATCCCGTACGCGTCGGCACCCATTTCAATACGGCGTTTGGCCTGCGGATGGCGGCAGACTACGCCGGCATCAAAAAGGATGAAGCGCTCRCCAGGTTGCTGCACGAGACTGGCCAGCGCTGGTATGGTGAAGACAGCGACTGCCCCGCCTGGGGTGAGCCGAGCGGCGACGATTTCCAGTCCTCGGCTCTTATCGAGGCCGAATGCATGCGGCGGCTGTTGCCTCCGGACGCGTTCCTGCCCTGGTTTGATCGCTTTCTGCCGCGGCTGGTCGAACGACGGCCGGCAACGCTGTTCAAGCCTGCGACGGTCACCGATCGCACCGACGGCAAGATCGCTCATCTCGACGGGCTCAATCTCAGCCGCGCCTGGTGCTGGCGCTCTCTCGGCGACGCCTTGCCGGCAGGCGACCCCCGCCGCGTCGTTGCTCATGAAGCGGCGCGCGAGCATCTGGCCGCAGGCCTCCCCCATATCGCCGGTCACTACATGGGAGAGCACTGGCTCGCGAGCTTTGCCGTGCTCGCACTGGATGATGAGAACTGAGCGGGCAGGGGCCTTTCGCGGCTTATTCAATCCGCGGTCATGATCAACCGAAGGCGCGCGTGCGCATGTGCGCGATATCGTCGCCACCCGACGGGATCGACGCCAGCAGCGACCTCGTATAGGGCTGCTGAGGGTTGTCGAAGATGTCGGCGACGGCCCCGTGTTCGACGATACGTCCGCGATGCATCACCGAGACGGTGTGGGCGAGCTGACGCACCAGCGCCAGGTCATGAGACACGAACACGTAGGTCAGGCCCAGAGTAGCCTGTAGCGAGAGCAGGACTTCGACGATGCCGGCCTGGACGCTGACGTCGAGCGCGGAGGTGGGCTCGTCGAGCACGATCACGTCGGGCTTGAGGACCAGCGACCGGGCGATGGCCACGCGCTGGCGCTGGCCACCTGACAGGGCTCCGGGCTTGCGGGAGAGCAGGTGCTCGCCAAGTCCGACATCGGCCAACGCTTCGCGGACGCGCTCATCCCGTTCCTTTCGCGTTCCGATCTTGAATCGATCGAGCGGCTCGCGCACGAGCCGCTCAATCGTCCAGGTCGGATCGAGCGAGGTGAACGGGTTCTGGTAGACCAACTGAAGGTGGCGCCACACCGTCCGCAGTGCCTCGGGCGAGCGGCCGGTGATTTGTTCGCCTGCGACGGAGATGCTCCCGGTGTCGGGTCCCTCCAGTCCAAGCAGCAGCCGGACCGTCGTGTTCTTTCCCGAGCCCGATTCGCCGACCAGCGCGTGCGTGGTGCCAGCAGGGACGCTGAACGACAAATCGTCGACGGCCGTCAGCGCCTTGCCGTCGACTGTGAAGGTCTTCGTGACGGCGCTGACCTCGATCTTCGGTGCCTGGCCGGTCTCGCGGGAACGGAAGCCCGTGTCGCGCAGTGCGGCGTAACGGTCGGGGTTGAGGGCCGGGACATCCGCGCGCAGCTTCTTTGCGTAGGCCGACGCCGGCGAGGAGAAGACGGAAGCGGTCCGGCCAGCCTCCTGGATGACGCCGTCCTTGAGCACCACGAGCGCGTCCGCTCGCTCGGCGGCGATTGCAAGGTCGTGCGTGATGAGCAGCAGACTGATCTTGAGATCGTGCTGCAGCCGCGTGAGCAGGTCGAGGATCCGCTTCTGGATCGTGACGTCGAGCGCGGAGGTCGGCTCGTCCGCGACCAGCAGTGCCGGCCGTGGCAGGATCGCAAGGCCGATCAGCACGCGCTGGAGCATGCCGCCGGACAGCTGGTGCGGGTAGGAGTCGTAGACACGCAGGGGGTTGTCGAGCCCAACCTGGGCGAACGTCTCCAGGATGAGCTGCTTGCGGATCGTCTTGTCGGGCTCGTCGAGCAGCGCAGCCGCCTCCTGCGCCTGGGCACCGATTGTCCGTACCGGGTTGAGTGAGTTGGCAGGGTCCTGCGGGACGAACCCGATGGCTCGTCCCCGCAACGGCCGGAAGCCGCGCTCGGAAATCCCCAGCACCTCCTGGCCGTCGAACGCGACGCGGCCGGTGGCGTGCCCGCCGCTGGGGAGCAGCCGCAGCACTGCGCGGGCGATCGTCGACTTGCCGGAGCCGGACTCCCCGATGAGGGCGAGGCTCTCGCCGCGGCCGAGTTCAAAGCTCACGTTGGTCACGACCTCGTGCGGGCCATAGGAGACCGACAGGCCGTCGACCCGGAGCTGCGGAATCGACCGCAGCGGCGTCGGCGCGACGCGGGTGAACGTGGCGGTCAGTCTGTCTTGCGGAGCCATCGGCTGATCCTGTTTGCGGAGAGGACGGTCGCGATCGTGACGAAGGCGGGGGCGTACACCAGCCACGGCCATTTGAGGTAGTCCTTGCCGATCGAGATCAGCAGGCCCCAGTCGGAGGCGGGAGGCGGATCGCCGTAGCCGAGGAAAGCAAGGCTGGCGATCACCAGGATCGACAGGCCGAACTGCAGCACCGCGAGCGGGAGCACCGAGCGCGATGCATTCGGCAGCACGTGCCGCAACAGAATGTGCCAGCGCGAGCCGCCCATCAGGAACGATGCCTCGACGAAAACGGCCTGCCGGGTCTTGATCACTTCCGAGCGCATCACCCGCGCGAACACGGCGACCGCCGAGACGCCGGTCGCAACCGCAGCGTTCGTGGTGTCGAAACCGATCGCGGTCACGACGATGACCGCCAGCAGGAAGTTCGGGATCGCCAGCAGCACATCCACCAGGCGGGCGAGCACGATGTCCATCCAGCCGCCGAGGAAGCCGGCCAGGAGGCCGATGAGCCCGCCGGCAACCGCGGCGATGACGACCGCGATGAGCGCGCTCGTCACCGAGGAGGCCGTGCCATAGACGACCCGGGTATAGAGGTCGCGACCGAGGTGATCGGTGCCGAACCAATGCGCTGCGCTGGGGCCGAGCAGCTTGTCAGCGGGGACGCCGCTGGCGGGATCATGACTCGTGAACAAGCTCGGCGCGAGCGACCAGGCGATTACGATCGCGATGACGGCGAATGCGAGCGCGACGGTCGGCGGCACCCGAAGGGCTGTCAGCCGGCTGATCGCCGTGATGCGTGGCGAGGAGGAAACGGAGACGAGTGTCATGATGTCACCGCCGGGGACATGCCAGCGGGGCCTTCGTCAGCGGTAGTCGGGCGGACCTTGGGACCGCCGATCAGCTTCACGCGCGGGTCCAGCAGCGGGTAGACGAGGTCGGCGATCAGGTTGACGAGCACAAACACCACTGCCGCAAGCGAGACGACCGCTTGCAGGACAGGCAGGTCCTGCGTGCTCACCGAACGCTGCACCAGGCTGCCGATGCCGGTGCGTCCGAACACCGTCTCGGTGATCAGCGAACCGCCGAGCAGCTCACCGATGGCGAGTGCGATGACGGTGATGACCGGGAGCGAAGACGGCTTGAGCAGGTGCTTGGCAAAGAGGTGCATCTGCCCGAGCCCACGGCTGCGCGCAACGGCGGCGTATTCCTGTTCGGACTCGTTGTCGAGGTTCGCGATCAGCACCTCGGTGATCCGTGCGGAGATGGGGATGCCGAGCGCGACCGCGGCGAAGAAGGTCGCCCAGAAGCTGTCCGGCGCGATTACGCGAAAGAACCCGAGCTGGAAGCCGAAGATGTGGATCAGCACCAGGCCGATCACGAAGTTCGGCACCGACAGGAACAACGATGGGAAGCCACGCAGCAAGCCCTGGCCAAACCGTTTCGGAAGGAACTGGGTGCCGTAGGCGATCGTAGCCGCCAGCAGCAGCGCGATGGCGAAAGCTGCGGATGCGAGGATCAGTGTCGAAGGGAGAACCTCGGCGATCAGGGTTGTCACAGGCCGGTTGGATCGCATCGACAGGCCGAGGTCGCCGGTCACGAAGTTGGACAAGGACGCCCAGAGCTGGATCGGAATTGGCCGGTCCAGGCCTTGGGCGGCGATGATCTCCTTGATCTGATCCTCGCTGAATCCATTCTGCGGGTCGCGCAGCACGTTGGTGATGGGGTCACCAGGCAAAATACTGACGACGACGAAGGTGAAGACGTAAGCCAGCAGGATGACGACGACGGCTTGGGCGAAGCGCTTCGCGGCATAGGACAGGTAGGCGCTTCTCATGCCGGTCGCCTCCTCACGCTGCTTGTTTGCACTGCGGATTACTCGCCGATCGTTGCCGTGTAATAGCTGGCGTAGGCGATGCCGTTGTAGACCTCCCCCTTGAGCTTCGGGGACTGCACGTAGATCCGCTGGACGATCTGCGTGCGCGGGATGAAATAGCCCTGCTGGAGAACGTAGGTCTGCAACTCGTCGAGCAGCGGATTGCGAATGTCGAGAGAGGCCGCGCCGGCGATCTTGTCGCGCAGTTCATTGAGCTTCTTGTCGCTGTCGCCGAGGTTGAACCAGTTCTCTCCGTTGTTGGCGTCGGTGAGGATGCTGGCCACCGTGCCGGCGTCGATGAAGCTGCGCGTCACCTCGTAGGCAGGCACGGCCGGCCCGCCGAACCGGACCTTCTCGCCGAACGTCACGACGTCGTAGGCGCGAATGGTGACCTTCCAGCCGAGCTTGCCGAGTTGCTGGGCGATGAGTTCGTCGATCGACTTTGCCGTCGCAAGATAGGGGTTGGAGTGGAGCGTCAGCGACAGCTGCTTGCCGTCCTTGGTCCGGATGCCGCCAGYACCCTTGATCCAGCCGGCTTCGTCGAGAAGCTTCTCCGCCTTGCCGGGGTTGTAGGCCAGGAGCTCGCTATGGTCGGTTGCACCCGGTACGTTGCTCTGGATGAAGGACGTCGCCAGCTTCCAGTCAGGCGTATAGACGGTGTCGATGATCTCCTTCCGGTTGATGCCGGCCTGAAGAGCCTGGCGCACTTTCAAGTCATTGTATGGCTCCAGCTTGGTGTTGATCGCGAGGCCGTTGACGAAACCGAGATAGCGCGGGGTCGCGACCGTGAAGCCCGCTTCCTTGAGCGATTTCAGTTCCTGCGGTGAGGGGCTGTAGGCGACATCGGCCTGTCCCGACTGGACAGCGGCGACCCGCAGCGACGGCTCGGTCACGAGTTTGTAGGTGATCGAGTTGAGGTAGGCCGGACCGGTGTGACCGACGGCTGCCGGCCCCCAATTGTAGTTCTTGCGCTTGACCAGCTTGACGAAGTCGCCCTCTTTCCAGGAAGCGACCACATACGGGCCGCTGCCGGATGTCTTGGCCAGATCAGCCTGCTGCGCGGCGGGCTGCGCGATCGTCTTCGGGGAGATGAGGATCGAGCCGTGATAGCCGAGCGTCGGGATAAACCCGAGCGTCGGCGCCTTGAAGACAACCTTCACGGTGGCTGCATCGACCGCCTCGGCGTGGTCGTAAGTCTTCGGGAAGAGGCCAATCGGATTGATCCCCTCGTTCCGCCGGCCTGCGTACCAGATGTCGAGATTGGCGACCACGGCTGACGCGTCGAGCGGTGTTCCGTCGGAGAAGGTCACACCCTTCTCGAGGCGCAGGGTGAACTGTGTGGCCTCGCCGTTCTGCTCCCAGCTTTCGGCGATCCAGGGGCTGACCTTGCCGTCGGCATCGACATAGACGAGCTTGTCGGTCACGTGGCCCCAGATGTGGCCCTGGAAGCTGGAGATTGCGCTGTTGTTCGGAATCCAGGTGCTGCCGAGCGAGTCGATGAGGAAGGTGATGTCGCCGCCGCTCGGTGGAGCGCCGGCAGTTCGCGCCGGAGAGAGGCCCGCCGTTGCCGTCACGGTCGCTGCTGCAATCACGGAGGCCGCAGCGAGGAGGCGGCGCCGGGAGAGCGAAAACATTGGGAAACGTGCGGTCATGAAGAGCCCCTGATGATTGATGCGCGATCAGGTCACCGTTTCGCGAAAGCGTTACGGCACGATCAGCGTTTCCTCGTAGGAGAAGCGAAACAAAGGGACCTGGCCATTCCAAATTTCACTCGGGACAGACAACAAAAGCGTCGGGGCGGGGCAGTGGACGCGATGGTCATTTTGTTTTCATTGCGAACGCGCCCGATCTAGGTTTGCCCGTGACCGAACAGCGCAACGATTGCCGCTTCATTCGCGCGTCAACCCGAGTTCGGCGGCGCGACGGTCCTCTCAGGCGCATTATGTCGCGTGGCGCATCACCAAATTGAAAAGACATTCTGCAGAAAGCCGAGCGCTGGTGTGCACCGGGAGATCAAGAAAAATCCCATCAAGGCCACTGTGAGCAGACATTGAAAAGTGGACTAAGCGCTCTTCCAGCAGGCCGCGCGATGTCTGAGAGCAGCGGGATATGTGGCGTGGCGACAGGCGATGGCAACTGTCCGTTGGTAGGTTCACCAAAAAACTCTAGTCCAAGGGGGTAGCGTCAGTCGGGATGCTTTGGTGCGCTATCGGCAAACTCGTCGCGTGACATAGGCTCGCGGTTCGTCAGCATTTATTCCACCGTCACAGCCGCTGGAATCGGCAGCGCCGTGATCGACTTGATCTTCTCCATCGCGAAGCGCGAGGTGACGTTCTTGAGCGGGACGGCGTGGATCAGCTTCTTGTAGAACACGTCGTAGCTCGGCATGTCCGGAATGACGACGCGCAGCATGTAGTCGACGTCGCCGGCCATCCGGTAGAATTCCATCACCTCGGGCATTGCGCTGACTGCTGAGGCGAAACGCTTCAGCCAGACGTCGGAGTGATCCGCGCTCTCCACCGAGACGAACACCGAAAGGCCGAGGCCAATCTTGTTTTGGTCCACCAGCGCAACGCGCTTGACGATGACACCGTCGGCTTCGAGCCGCTGAATGCGCTTCCAGCAGGGCGTGGACGACAGGCCGACCCGGTCGCCGATTTCGGCCACGGAGAGCGAAGCATCCTCCTGAAGCACCGTCAGGATCTTGCGGTCGATGGCGTCGAGGCGGCGGCCAGTCTCGGCGAGCTGCAACGCAGCGTCGGTCATGTCATAGACCTCAGTGTGATGAAAAGTTGGACGCGTTGCCGGGCGTCAGCCGTGGGGCCCGAACAGGAAGATCTCGTAGAGATCGTCCTGCGTGTTGTCCGAGCCGCCTGTCCGTAGCCGCAGCGAGCGCCGGAACCATCCACGTGCCTGTTCGATCAAACGAGCGAAGCCTGAATGCAGCGAGATGACGTAGCGCATGTTCACTCCGGACGACGGTGTAGGACGAGAACCCGGAAAAGCTATCACGGCAGGGGTTGAATTGAACATTGCTACACACTCGTCGGAATCAGTTTGGTTGAATCATGCTGGCGTCGTCGCGAGCGCGGCTGGAAAATTCCACGATGCTCGGCTGAGATGGATGATTTTGATGTCCACCGCCGCGCCGAAAGCATGGAAGGCATAGTCTTGCCGCTAGTCGGCCGTCAGTAGCGCAAGCACTTCAGCCTGCCGGAGTCGCGGCAGGGAACCGAGGTTCGATGGCCTGCGACAGGACTCCGATGCGGGATAGAGCATGGGCATACCCATGCCCCCCGACACGAGATACGGCAAAGCGTGGTTTGCTCGTCCGTTCAAATGAGCTCCTGTCATGATGCCCAGTGCGAACAGGAAGGTGATCAGCAAGACCAGCGGGAGGACGAAAGCCTCCTGGAAACGAAGCTTGTCGGTCATCGCCCGCGCGTCGATCGCGCGCTCGGCGGCGGAGCGGCGGCTGGCCCATTCAAGCGTGAAATCGAACATGCGATCCCCTCACTTCATGTAGTCGGGCAAAGTGAAGCCGTCATAGAACCGGTCGGCCCGGATTGCCGTCTTGAACGTCGGCGACTTGTAACCGGCGACGATGTCCTGGGCCCATTCGGCATTGGCGTTAGCCTTCTTCACCGCGAGCACGTTGATGTAGGGCGTGGTCATCTTCTCCAGCGCAAAGGCACTGGTCAGCTTCAGCCCGCTGAAGATCGCGAAATTGCCCTGTACGGCGGCGAAATCGACGTCGTCGAGCGCCCGTGGCGCCTGTGCGGCCTCGAGCGGCACGATCTTGATGCCGCCGGGATTTTTGATGACATCGAGCTCGGTGACGTCGACCGACTTGCTATCACGGATCTCGATCAGGCCGAGGTCACGCAGCACCCACAGCGCGCGCTGCAGATTGACCGGATCGTTCGGCACGGCGACGCTCGAGCCCGGCTTGATCGGCGTGCCCAGCGGATGCTTCTTCGAATAGAGGCCCATCGGCGGGGTGGGGACGTGGACGATGCCGACGAGATCAGTCTTCTGCCGCTCGTTGTAGGAATCGAGAAAGATCGTGTGTTGCATCACATTGGCGTCGATCTCGGATTTGAATACCGCATTGTTGGCTTCAAGGCCTGTCGAGAACTCGACATAGCGGATCTTGTAGCCCTTCTTCTTCAGCTCGGGCTCGACGCCGATCTTGAACTCGTCGATATACGGTCCCGGCACGAAGCCGACCCGGAGCTCCGGCTTCGCGGGCTGCTGTGCCAAGGCGTCTTCGGCGGCGAAAGGGGAAAGAGCCAAAAGGCCGGAGAGGAGAAACAACGCTGTCTTCATGTCTTCTTACTGGTCTTGAGTTGGGATGTCAGTGCGGAAGCGGTGTCAGGCGATCGCCTTGACCGCGTTGGAGTAGATGCTGGCGGGACGCGCCAGGCCGTAATGCTCGCGCAGGGTCGTACCGGTGTAGTCCTCACGGAACAGGCCGCGCTTGCGCAGGATCGGGACGACCTGCTCGGCGAAGACGTCGAAGCCGCCGGGCAGCCAGGGCGGCATCACGTTGAATCCGTCCGCCGCACCGCCCTCGAACCAGGTCTGGATGTTGTCGGCGATCTTTTCCGGTGTGCCCGCAATCACCCAGTGGCCGCGCGCGCCGGCGAGGCGCTGCACCAGCTGCCGGATCGTCGGTTTCTCACGATCGACGATGTCGACCACCAGCTTGAAGCGGCTGGCAACGCCGCGCGCGCTCGCGGTGTCGATGAGATGGCGCGGGACGGGGCCGTCGAGATCATATCCGGTGAGATCGACGCCGATCATTTGGCGCAGCTGGGTCAGGGAATATTCCGGTTGGATCAGCGCGTTGAATTCTTCTTGGAGCCGGTCCGCCTCGGACTGCGTGCTGCCGATGAAAGGGCTAATGCCCGGCAGGATCTTGATCTCATCCGGACCGCGGTCGAAGGCGCGGGCCTGGCGCTTGATGTCGGTATAGAACGCCTTCGCCGAGTCCACGGTTTGATGCGCGGTAAAGATCGCCTCCGCAAAGTGGGCGGCGAAGGCACGGCCGTCGTCGGAGGCGCCGGCCTGGACATAGACCGGCCGGCCTTGCGGCACGCGCGAAATGTTGAGCGGGCCGCGCACGCGAAAGTGTTGGCCGACATGGTCGAGCGTGTGGATCTTGTTGGTATCGGCAAAAATGCCCGAGATGGGGTCGTTGACGAGCGCGTCATCCTCCCAGCTGTCCCAGAGCCGCGAGATCACGTCGAGATATTCGCGGGCGCGCTCGTAGCGTTCGTGATGCGGGGGGTGTTCGGGCAGGCCAAAGTTCTGCGCTGCTTGTGGCGCACTGGTCGTCACGATATTCCAGCCGGCGCGACCCTGGCTCAGATGGTCGAGCGAGGCGAACAGGCGCGCGAGGTTGTAAGGCTCGGTATAAGTGGTCGACGCGGTTGCGATGAGGCCGATGCGTTTCGTCACTGCGGCAATCGCAGCCAGCCAGGTGATCGGCTCGAAGCGAAAGCGCTGGGCATAGCGAACGTTGTCGGCGAGGGCCGGACCGTCGGCAAAGAAGATGGCGTCGAATTTACTGGCCTCGGCCCGCTGCGCCAGCTCCTGGTAAAAGGTGATGTCGAGGATGCGTTCCGCCGACGATCCCTTGTAGCGCCACGCGGCTTCGTGGTGGCCGCCGGGATAGATGAAGAGATTGAGAACAAGCTGCCGTTGATTGCCCATGGTTCGAATGTCCAGATGCGATTGCCGGAGAAATTAGGAGGCGGATGGAGCCGTTCGCGACCTCGGCTTTCGCGCGAAGGCGAAACGCAGATATCGCTCCAGGCGCAGGCCCTCCGGGGTACGCCTCGCCTCGACTAGCGCTGCAAAGGCCGCGTCGATCGCTGCCCGCTCCGCCGGCGAAAAGCTGCCAAGGAAGTTGCCGAAGGCGCTGGCCTCGGACCATCCCAGCACCGACGTCACGTCGCCGTGCAGATCGACGAGCGAGCGCAGGTCGCTTCGGTAATCGACGAACCCGACCTCGGCGAACAGGGCTCTGAGCTCGTCGTCGCTTGCTCCGAGCACGCGATGCGGCTCGCTGCTTCTCTCGCCGAAGCCGGCCTGTTCGATCGCCTGGCGGAGCAGGGTTCGCGACTCGTGAGGTTTGGTCGGATCCTGAACGTTCAGCCCGATCCGGCCGCCCGGCCTGAGGACGCGTTCGATCTCGCGCAGCGCCTGCCGCTTGTCCGCGATCCAGTGGAAGACGCTGTTGAGGTAGACGGCGTCGAATTCCGCGGGTCCAAAGCGCGAAAGGTCCTCGGCACGGCCGACATCGAAGGTCAGCGTCCCCGAGGCGCGCAGACGCGCGATGGTGACCCGGTTCTCCAACGGGTCGATGCCGATCACGCGCCCGGTCGGGCCGACAAGTCCCGCGACGAATTCGGTCAGGCGGCCGGTGCCGGCGCCGATATCGAGCACGCGATCCCCGGACTTCAAAGCCAGCGGCCCGATGAGGAATTTACCATGGTGAAACTGGAGGACGCCAGCCTGCTCGTAGGTCCGTGCAAGCTCGGGCGTGTCCCGTTCAAGGCTGATGACGCCGGCGGTCGACATCGTGCTTTCCAAAATCTCCAACGAGCCGTCGAGACGGCTTGATCGAGACGAACTCTATGTTGTCGGGGTGAGAAAAGTCGATGAAATGGATTTGCGTTGTTCGGTGCGATGCGAGCATGAATCTAGCGGCGGGAGCGCATTCAGTAGATAACGTCGCGAACCGATCGTCTCAACTGAAAGTCGATCTGGCGAGCGAATGGCCGGTCGTGTCTTCTGGCTCGCGCCGCTGTCGGCGCAAATCTTTCAACGCCGCGTGACCTCGCGGTCTGTTCGTTGTTCGGGCCGCAAAACAAAACCGATTCCATTTCATTGACTGAGTGTCGTTGGCTTCTACGATTTGGTCGCATCTGATGCAGACAAATCCGGGTGCAACATGTTTCAGTCTGATGTCAATGACGCGGCTCGCGAAACCCTGCGTCTGATTGGTCCAGATCCGCAGAACTGGGTTCCGGATCGTCATGGGGGCGACCACAACGTCGCCATCATCGGGGGCGGGCAATCCGGAAGCGCTTTCGCCTTTGCATTGCGCCGTGCCGGCATCGGCAGTGTCACGGTGATCGATGCATCACATGACGCGGCGTCGTCCGGTCCATGGCTGAGCAGCGCGCGCATGCACAAGCTGCGCACGCCGAAGGGGCTGCCCGGACCGGAGCTTGGTCTGCCGGGGCTGAGTTTTCAGGCTTGGTATGAAGCCCGCCATGGCGCGGTCGCATATGAAGCGATCGATCGTATTGCTCGCGTGGATTGGGCCGCCTACCTCGACTGGTATCGCAACACGCTCGGCATCGAGGTGCGCTATCGTACCAAGCTTGTTCGTATCGAACCGGCGCAGGACCACCTGCGGCTTCATCTCGATATTGCGGGCGAAGCGAAGACGGAAACGGCCCGCAAGATCATCCTTGCCAGCGGTTTCCCAAGCAACGGCGGTCCGTCCGTCCCCGACGTGCTCTCCCGCAATCTGTCAAAGGAGCTTTACGCGCATACGTTGGAGGCGATCGATTTCGACAGGCTCCGCGACAAGTCGGTCGCGGTGCTGGGCAGTGCGGCCTCCGCGTTCGATGCCGCGGCAGTTGCGCTCGAAGCAGGGGCGAGGGAGGTGCATCTCTTTGCACGCCGCGGCAGGGTGGCCTCGGAGCCGGTGATCAGGACGCGTGGATATCCGGGCGCATACGACAATTACGGGGCGCTCCCGGACGCGGTGCGCTGGCATCAGGCCATTCGCTTCCGTCGCGCGGGATCGACGCCGGCGCCCGATGCAATCGCGCGTGCGGTCAAGTTCCCCAACTTCCACCTTCATCTGGCAGCGTCGTGGACGTCAGCCAAGCCGTTCGGACGGCGGCTGCTCGCGACCACGCCGCAGGGCGATATCGCATTCGATTTCGTCATCGCCGGTACGGGCTACCAGGTCGATCTGGCGAAGCGGCCTGAGCTCGCCGCCTTCTCCGACGAGATCCTGCTATGGCGCGACCGCTATTCTCCGGCCGCGGACGAGCAGGACGAGGCCCTGGGCGCACACCCTTATCTCGGTGCGGGCCATGAATTCCTGGAGAAGGGGCCCGGCCGCGCGCCTTACTTGCGGAACATCCACGTGTTCAACCCCGCGGCATTCGTCAGCTTCGGCCTGCCGATTGGGGACGTGCCGAGCTTCAAGCGCGATATTCCGGGCGTCGTGGCGCGGATCAGCAGGGATCTGTTCCTTGACGACCTTCCGGCGCACGAGGCGCGGATCAACGGGCCGATCGCCGACGACTTCGAGCCGGCCCTTTACGCGTCGGCCGTCTGGCGGTCGCCGAATATCGTCGCGGCAGAATAGAGCAGAGTGCAAGTAGCAACTGGACACGCCATGATCGTGGATGCGTCTGTTTCTTAACGGCCTCGAACTTTGGAAGCTATTTCCGAAGTCCTTGAGTTAGCATCCTGTGACTGAACAAGGGGCTGCATCGATGCAGCCCCTGGGGAAGATCCCGCCAGACGCGATTGTCGCCAGAGCAGACGGCGGTCTCGCAAGAGGATCGATCGCAACATCACTGCCTTTCACTCCGCCATCGCAGCAGCGATCGGCGAACGGCGGAGCCTTGTCAAATGGATCGCGGTCTCGGGGAAGATGACATGACAGACGGAATCACCATCGACAACGTCATTCCGCGTTCGGATATCGTCAAGCGATCGGCCCGTATCGGCGCCGAAATCAGGAACATCAAGCTTTCGGGCGATCTTCCGGATCGGACGATTGCGGCGATCAACCAGGTGCTGCTCGAGCACAAAGTCATCTTCTTCCGTGACCAGAATCATCTCGACGATGCCGAGCAGGAGCGTTTTGCCCATCGGCTCGGAAAGCTGGTGCCACATCCCACGGTCGGCGCTACCAAGGGAACGGCCTCGATCCTCGAACTTGACTCCGCGCGCGGAGGCGGGCGCGCCGACCAGTGGCACACCGACGTCACATTCGTCGACGCTTATCCGAAGATCTCAGTCTTGCGCGGCGTCGTGATCCCCGAGTTCGGCGGCGACACGATCTGGTCGAACACGGCGGCGTCCTATCTGGATCTGCCGGCTCCGCTGCGCAAGCTCGCTGACGAGCTGTGGGCGGTGCACAGCAATGCCTACGACTATGCAGTCAAGACCCGTGCGAGCGAGGCTGACCGGAAGCAATTCGAGGAGGTCTTCACGGCGACCGTCTACGAGACCGAGCATCCCGTCGTTCGCGTCCATCCCGAAACCGGGGAACGGACGCTGGTGCTCGGCAATTTCGTCCAGCGCTTTGTCGGCCTTTCGAAATACGACAGCCAGAAACTGTTCGACCTGTTCCAGTCGCACATCACCGCACCCGAGAACACCGTGCGCTGGAGCTGGCGGCAAGGTGACGTGGTGATCTGGGACAATCGCGCGACCCAGCACTACGCGGTCAACGATTACGGCGACCAGCACCGCGTGGTCCGGCGTGCCACCATCGATGGCGAGGTGCCGGTCAGCATCGAGGGCCGCAGCAGCGTGACCCGCGTCAAGGCGGCGAAGGCCGCCTGAAGCGAGCAATGGAGTGAACACAATGAAGATCGCTATCTCTGCGTTGCGTCGTCTGGTTGCCGGCCTGCGGGCAAGAGGGCGGCAACTCGGTCTGGCCGGCCTCGGCCTGGCGGCTCTCGCCAGCAGTGCCATGGCCGAGGCGCAGCTCGAAAAGACCGAGATTCGTTACCAGGGCTGGGCCGGGCAGGTGACGTTCATCGAACTGGCCGACGATCTCGGCTATCTCGCGCCGCTCAAGCTCAAATGGGTCGGCAACACCATCAGCGGTCCGCAGGACATCCAGACCGTCGTCACCGGCGACATCGATATCGGCGGCGCGTTCTATGGCGCGATCATCAAGCTGATCGCAGCCAGGGCGCCGATCAAGGCTGTTGTCGGCTATTACGGCTCGGACGACAACACCTACAACGGCTACTACGTGAAGGAGGACAGTCCGATCAAGACCGCGCGCGACCTGATCGGCAAGAAGGTCGCGGTGAACACGCTGGGGGCGCATCTCGAATTCGTGCTGCGCGAGTATCTGGCCCGCAATGGCCTGACGCCGGCGGAGGCGAAGCAAGTGACGCTGGTTGCAATCCCGCCGGTCACCGGTGAGCAGGCGCTGCGGCAGGGGCAGGTCGAGGTCAGCACGCTGAACGGCGTGCTGCGCGACAAGGCGCTGGAGCGCGGCGGCATCCGCAGGCTGTTCGCGGACTCGGACATCTTCGGAAACTTCACCGGCGGGTCCTATGTGCTGCGGGACAAGTTCATCAAGGACAACCCCAACTCCTCTCGCAAGCTGATCGAGGGCGTGTCCCGTGCCATCGCCTGGGCGCAGACGACGCCGCCCGAGGAGGTCCGCGCCCGCTTCGAACGCATCATTGCCGATCGCAAGCGCAACGAGGACGCAACACCCATCAAATACTGGAAGAGCACGGGTGTCGCGACCAGGGGCGGGGTGATCGGCGATGCTGAGCTCCAGGTGTGGATCGACTGGCTGGTCAAGGACGGTCTGTTGAAGCAGGACCAGCTCAAGCCATCGGACATCTATACCAACGAGTTCAACCATTTCCGCCCCGGCAAGACCGCGGAGGCCAAATGACCATGGCCAAGATCCGCTTCGAGCACGCCCGCAAGGAGTTCCTGGTCCGCGGCAAGGATGGCGGGCCGGCGCAGAGCTTCACCGCGCTCGATGATGTCACGCTGGATGTTCGTGCCGGCGAATTCCTGGCGCTGGTCGGGCCGAGCGGCTGCGGCAAGTCGACCTTGCTGGATCTGCTCGGCGGACTGACGGCGCCGAGCAGCGGACGCGTCCTGCTCGATGGCAAGGTCATCGAGGGCCCGGCGCGCGACCGCGGTATCGTGTTCCAGCAATATGCGCTGTTTCCCTGGCGCACAGCCGCGCAGAACGCTGAGTTCGGGCTCGACATCGCGGGTCTCAAAGCCAGGGAGCGGCGCGAGCGGGCCCTGCATTATCTCGATCTGGTCGGACTGTCCGGCTTTGCCGACCGCTATCCGCACGAACTTTCCGGCGGCATGAAGCAACGCGTCGCGATCGCGCGAAGCCTTGCCTACGATCCGGAGGTGCTGCTGATGGACGAGCCCTTTGCCGCGCTCGACGCACAGACGCGTGAGACGCTGCAAGGCGAGCTGCTGCGGATCTGGCGCAGGACCGGGAAAACCATCCTGTTCATCACGCACGGCATCGACGAGGCCGTCGTGCTCGGCCAGCGCGTGGCCGTGATGACCTCGCGCCCCGGCCGGATCAAGCAGATTGTCGATATTCCCGCCGAGCTGCACAGCGAGACCGAGGACGTCCGCTCGCTGCCCGAGTTCGGGCAGGTCAGGCACGAGGTGTGGTCCTTGCTGCGCGACGAAGTGTTGAAGGCGCAGGGCTCCCAGGTGCCCGCGCCGGACGGCGAGCGCGCAGGAAAGAAGGAGTTGGCTCATGTCTAATCTGGAGATCCTGACGCTGCTGGAACTCGCCGAGGGGAGTCCGAAGGATCGGGTCAGACCACGCGCCGGCGCGGTTGCCGCCGCGACGGGCAGCCTGGTGCGATGGTTCGGCACCATCGGGCAACGATCCCTGCTGCTGCTGGTGTTCCTGGCTGTCTGGGAGACGACGCCGCGCCTCGGGTTGATCGACGTGACGTTCCTGCCGCCGTTCTCCGAGGTGATCGCAGCGGGCTGGCAGCTCGCGCAGAGCGGTGAACTCTATGACGACGTCGGTGCAAGCCTGCTGCGAGCCCTGAGCGGCTTCCTGATCGCCATTGTCCTGTTCGTGCCGTTGGGTGTGCTGACGGGATGGTACGCCCGGCTCGGCGACTTCCTGAACCAGATCATCGAGATCGCGCGCAACACGGCGCCACTTGCGCTGCTCCCTGTTTTCATCCTGCTGCTCGGCATTGGTGAGCTCTCGAAGGTCACCATGGTGGTTTATAGCTGCGCTTGGCCGTTACTTCTCAATACGATCGCAGCCGTGCGCCAGGTCGATCCGCTGCTGGTCAAGTCAGCGCGGACGATGGGCGCGACACCGAGCCAGTTGTTCCGGAAGGTGATCCTGCCGGCATCATTGCCGACGATCTTCGTCGGCATCCGTCTGGCGAGCGCATCCGCGATGCTGGTCCTGGTGGCGTCAGAAATGGTCGGCGCGAAATCGGGGCTCGGCTATCTCATCATCAACAGCCAATACAGCTTCCTGATCCCCCAGATGTATTTTGGCATCCTGGGCATTACCGTGATCGGCCTCGTCTTCAACGCGATCCTCGAGACGCTGGAACGCCGCCTGATGCGCTGGAAGGCGCCGGCCGCCTAACCCTGCTTGTTGCGGGCGGTGGCCTGCGTCACGATGCTGTTCGGCGGCACGTCCTGGGTGACCCAGACGTTGCCGCCGATCGTCGCGCCTCGGCCGATCGTGATCCGCCCGAGGATGGTTGCGCCGGCATAAATCACGACGTCGTCCTCGACGATCGGATGCCGTGCATCGCCCTTGATCAGATGGCCATCGTCGTCGGTTGGAAAGTGGCGCGCGCCGAGCGTCACGGCCTGATAGATCCGGACATTGTCGCCGATGATTGCGGTCTCCCCGATGACCACACCGGTCCCGTGATCAATGAAGAAGCCGGATCCGATGCTGGCGCCGGGGTGAATGTCGATCCCGGTTCTCGTATGAGCGATCTCCGCGACAAGTCGGGCGATCAAGCGCGCATTGAGCCCATCAAGGATATGTGCCAGCCGGTGATGGATGATCGCCGTCATGCCCGGATATCCGATCAGGATCTCCGGAAAGTTCCTGGCTGCGGGATCGCCGACGAAGGCGGCTCTCAGATCGGAGATCAGGAGTCCACGCACCACCGGCAGGCGCTCGCCGAACTGCCGCGTCAGCTCGACCGCGTCCTCGCGCCGGTAGCCCGGGATCAGCTCGTCACCGACGAATCGTGCGCCGCGGTGGATCTGGTCGCAAAGGCCGTCGAGGGCGATGCTCAGGCGATTGCCGACGAAATAGTCGATATTCTCGCCGTCGAGGTCGAACTGACCGTAATGCCTCGGAAACAGCGCCTCGGTGAGGCCATCCAGAATGGCCTGAAGCGCCTCGCGCGAGGGAGCGCGTCGCGCCTCTCCGTCGCGCCTTATGCTGTGTGTTTCTTCGCGCGAGAGGCGAAGCTCGGCGACAATCCTGTCAAGCTGCCAGCGCCCGCCGCTGGGCGATTCCGGCGGGTTATCTGACATGGGCCAACGGAATACTGATCTCGGCGAGGAGGTCGAGGTCGAAGTCATGGGTGATCCTGATGTACTGGCCGTTCCAGTACACCAGGCCCGACAGTTCGCGGGACAGCTCGAAGCTCAACAGGCTGCCGATGATGATGCCATGCGAGTGCCGCTCGATGATTTCCTCGACCTTGCATTCGATGGTTGCGAGAGTGTCGCCAAGCAGCGGCACGCCGGCCGCCCCCGCGGACCATCTGATCCCGTCGAAGCGCTCGTGGCCCTTCAAGCTTCCGTCGCTGAAGCGCCCGGCGAGGGCCTGCTGATCCGATCCCAGAATGTTGACGCCGAATACGCCGTAGCGCGCGATTCGAGCAAAGGACGAGGCCTGCCGGTTGACGCTGACTAGTAGCCGGGGCGGACTGGCGCTGAGCGATGTCAGGGACGTCACCGTCATGCCGGTGATGTCCTCGTCGCGACCGGCCGTGATGATGGTGACGCCGCCGGCCAGGCGCCGCATCACGGCTCGAAACTGATGCTCGACCTCGTCATCGCCGCTGACAAGATGAATGTCGGACTTTCCCATCTGTCGCTCCTCGCATCGGACGCCGTGGATCGGCCTGTTCGCTCTCAGAAAAAGCCCTTCGCGGGCAACGGCGTGCCGTTGATCTCGTGTTCGCCGATCGAACGCGCCTTGTAGGTGGTCGGATTGTGCGAAGAGAGCGTGCGCGCATTGCGCCAGTGACGGTCGAAGTTGGTGACCTTCTTGGTCGCCGATGCGCCGCCGACATCGAACAGCAGGCTGCCACCTCGGATGGCGAAATCATCGGCGATGATCTTGGCCTTTGCCGAGAGCAGCGCGGCGGTGTGCGCCGCCTCTGTAGCGTTCGCCGCGCCGGCGTCGAACGCATCGGTTGCAAGGTCGAGCGCCTCGGCGGCCGCGAGCACCACCGTCTCGGCCGCAAAAGCGCCGCTGGCGATCTGGCCGACCGTCTGTTGCAGGAGYGGATCGTCGGTCGGGATCTCGGTGGGCGCGTAGTAAAACGTACGCTTGCGCGAGCGGACCAGGGCTGTCGCATCGCGCAGCGTCGCGCGTGCAATGCCGGCAACGACCGCCGTCAGGAAGAGCTGTGCAAACGTGTTGGAATAGGGCACGCCATAACCGCCGTCCGGCGTATCGAACACCACTTCCTCGCGCCTGACCTTGACGTTACGGAAGTGCGTCGTGCCGGTTGCGGTAAGTCGCTGCCCGAGCCCGTCCCAGTCGTCGACCAGCTCGATTCCCTCGCGCTTGATCGGCACGATCGTGGCGCCCGTCGCTCCGGACGGATCGGCCGCGCGCACCAGCACATAATCCGAGTACAACGTGCCTGTGCTGTAGTATTTGGTGCCGTTCAGCAGATAATCGCCGTTCCCGTCGGGCGTGAACGTCGTCCCGGGCGTGACATTGCCGACGCGCGGGCTTTCAAGCTCGGTCGTCGCAAGTCCGATGATGGCGCCCTCGGCGACCGCCTTCTGCCATTGCCGGCTCTGCTCGTCCTTGGGGGAACGCACCAGGCGCTCGACCACGCTGAAATGGTTGCGCAGGATATGCGCGACATTGGCGTCGGCCTCGCCGAGGCGAATGACGAAGGCGAAGAGATCGCGGATCGTGCTGCCGGCGCCACCGGCGTCCAACGGCAGCCGCAACGCGCCAAGGCGAGCCCGGCGAATGAGATCGATGACCTCGAACGGCAGGATGCGGTCGCGCTCGCGGTCACTGGCGCCCTCGGCGATCTGGTTAAGGAGCGCCTCCAGCTCCGGCGAGCCGGTCTTGAGCGGTTCGGGTGTGCCGAGGGAGGGGGCGGACACGGTCTTGTTCATAGTGTTGGCCTGTTATTAGAGCTGGGCGAGATGGTCGGTCACCTTGACCGGCTCGGGTAGAACCTTGCGGGCCGCGAGCCAGTCGGCGGCCTTTTGCAGCTCGCTGATGAAGCGCTCGTCGTTGACCGCGAAGTAGCGGTATTTGCGGTTCATCGCGATGAACTGGTCGCGGACCTGATCGCTGTATTTCCCCGCCTTCTGGGCGATGTACTCGGCATCCCTGCTGTTCTCCGAAATCCACTTGCCTTCGGCGCGGAAGGCGTCGTTCACCGCGCGGACGAGGGCGGGATTGTCGGTCGCGAATTTGCGGGTGGTCAGATAGGACGTGTAGTCGATCTGGAATTCGAGATCGCGGCCTTCCAGAAAGATGTCGTGCGCCTTGTATTCGAGCCGGGCGATGTCGACGCCAGGGCTCCACATCGACCAGGCGTCGACCTTGCCGGAGGCGAGCGCCGGCGCCGCATCAGGAGGATTGAGATAGACGAACTTCACCGCGGAGCGGTCGACCTTGTGTTTCTCGAGCGCCGCGACCAGCAGGAACTCGCCGAGGCCTGAGCGATTGACCGCGACCGACTTGCCGACGAGGTCTTCGACCTTGTCGATGCCGGACCCGTCTTTGGCGATGATCGCCGTGGTGCGGGGCTCGTAGACCACGAACTGGGTGAACACCAGCGGCGAGCCGGCGATGATAGCGGCGAGCGCAGGCGTGGTGCTGCCGCCGAAGCTGAAATCTGCGCTGCCGCCGGTCACCGCCTGCAAGGTTGGCGCATGATTAGGGAAGGGGCCGAGCCATTCGACCTTGATGCCATCCTTGGCCAGCACCTTCTCGAACTCGCCGCGCTCCTTGGCGATCAGATTGAGGCCGCTCAGGCCCCAGGTCAGGCGGACCGTGTCGGTGGTACGGCCAGGCGCGGCCTGGGCGAATTCGCTGATATTCATGCCGGCGAGCGCGCCAATGCCAAAAGCTGCGGAGCCGAGGAAGCTGCGCCGGGATGGTTTGGCGATCGATGAGTCGGACATTTTTTGCCTTCCGGATGACCTAGCTGGGAGAATGGGAGACCACGCCAAGCTCGCTAAGGAGTTCGGCGCGCGAGATGGATGCCGAGCTTCCACGCCCGGCGCGATGCTCGAAGGCGATTGCGCCGTCGCGCATCACGAGGATGCGATCGGCCAGCGCGATGGCTTCGTCGACATCGTGGGTGACGAGCAGGACGCCGGGCTGATGATTGGCCACCAGCTCGCCGACCAGCTCGTGCATGCGGATACGGGTGAGCGCATCGAGCGCGGCAAACGGCTCGTCGAGCAGCAGAAGCTCGGGCTGCTGCACCAGCGCGCGGGCGAGCGCGACGCGCTGGGCTTGTCCGCCGGACAGATTGCGCGGCCAGTCGTCGAGCCTGTCGCCGAGGCCGACCTCGGTGAGCGCTTCGGCGGCGCGTTCGCGAGGATCCGGAACCTGCAAGCCGAGCGCCACATTGCGCCAGAGATTGTCCCAGGGCAGCAGCCGATGCTCCTGAAACACCACGGCCGGCCGGCGGGGCGCCGCGATACGGCCACCCTGGATGGGATCCAACCCGGCCAGCGCCCGCAACAATGTTGTCTTGCCGCACCCGCTCTCGCCGAGCAGGGCGACGAATTCGCCGCGATCGATGCGCAGGTTCAGCTTCTCGATCACGACGCGGCTGCCGTAGCTGCGGACGAGGTTGCTGACAACGACGGCCGGTCCGGATTCGAACGGCGCGGAAGGCTGCGGAGCGACGTGCACGTTCACCTCGCTGCTCCGTAATTCGGATGCCAGGCGAGGAGGCGCTGTTCGAGAAAGCGCGCAATGGCGTCGGCCGCGACGCCGATCAGCGCGTAGATTGCGATCGTCAGGACGATCACATCGGTGCGCAGGAATTCGCGCGCATCCATCGCGAGAAAGCCGATCCCCGACTGCGCGCCGATGGTTTCAGCCACGACCAGCGCGAGCCAAGCCGTGGCAAGAGCATAACGAACGCCGGTCAGGATCGACGGCAGCGCGCCGGGAAGAATGATGCGGCGGATCAGTTGGAGCGAGCTCAGGCCCTGGACTCGTCCCAGCTCGAGCAGCTTGGGATCAACCTGGCGGATGCCGAGCACGGTATTGATGTAGATCGGGAACGTGACGCCGAGCGCGACAAGGAAGATTTTTTGCGTCTCGCCGACGCCCAGCCAGACGATGACCAGAGGGAGTGCGGCGAGAAAAGGGATGGCCCTGATCATCTGCACGCTGCGGTCGATCGCGGCTTCCGCGATCCGTGAGAAGCCGACAAGGATGCCGAGCGTGGCGCCGACCGCAGACCCGATCGCAAAGCCCGCCGCGGCACGCAGCAGGCTGACGCCGAGATCGTTCAACAGGGTCCCGGTGGTTACGAGCTTGTACGCCGTTCGGATCACCTTGCTTGGTGCAGGCAGCACCTGCGGCGAAAGCCATCCCGCCTGTGCAAGTGCTTCCCAAACGACAACGAGCAGCAGGGGTGCAACCCAGGACAGAAGCTGGAGGCCGCGAGCGCCAAGCTTGCTTGCCGCCGCAGGCGATTTCATGCTGCCTTGCGATGACGGCGCGTTGTCAGCGACGATTGTCGTGCGGTCGATTTGGCTCAGTTCGATATTGCTCAAGACGTGAAACCTTGTTCAGCGCAAAATGTCCCATGAAATCGTGCCGACAGAAATAGAGCGCTATTTCAATTGTCGTTCGCTCCGGAGTGATCTGCTGTCGCCACGGTGCCGCTGCGCGACAAAGAAAATCTTTTGAGGCGGATGTGCTTGATTTTGCGTCAGGCCTTGGCGAGAACAGGCGACGATCGAGAACTTGACGAGAGAAAGTCACAGGAGAGCACGATGGCGACTGCACCTCTTCGCTTCGGCATTTGGGCGCTGGTGCATGGGCCGCGCGCGGCGCATCAGGATCCCGAAGAGCCCTATGATGCGTCCTGGGAGCGCAATCGCGATCTCATCCTTGCAGCCGAAGAGCTCGGTTATGATTCAACGCTGATCGCGCAGCACACCATCAACCCGCATCAGGAAGACCTCGATCAGCTCGAGGCCTGGAGTGCCGCGGCAGCGATCGCGGCGCTGACCAAGCGCATCGAGATCATTGCTGCGATCAAGCCCTATCTCTATCACCCCGTGGTGCTGGCGAAGCTCGCACTCGGGATCGAGAACATCAGCGGTGGCCGGTTTGCGATCAATCTGGTCAATGCCTGGAACCGTCCCGAACTGGAGAAGGCCGGGATCGGCTTCCCGGACCATGACGCTCGCTATGCCTACGGCCGCGAGTGGATATCTGTCGTCTCGCGCCTCATGGAAGGCGAACGTCTCAATTATGCGGGCGAGCATTTCAACGTCACGGACTATGCCCTGCGCCCGACCAGCCTGTATCGCAAGCGTCCGGCCATCTATGTCGGCGGTGAGTCCGAGCCGGCGCGCGGCCTCGTTGCAGGCCATGGCGACGTCTGGTTTATCAATGGCCAGCCGCTGGAGGATGTGGCCGGGTTGATTGCCGATGTCGCAGTGCGCCCGCGCGATGCCGCGCCGCCGCTCCGTTTCGGCTTGTCGGCCTTCGTCGTCGCACGCGAAACCCGGGAGCTGGCGCAGGCCGCTTACGAGCGGTTGCTGAGCCTCGCCGCAAAGGATGCGCCGATGAAGGCGATCCAGAAGCACAACACCGACCCCAAGGTCGTGATGATGCAGACCATGCAGAAGACGCCGCGCGTTGGCAGCAATGGCGGTACCGCCGCGGGGCTGGTCGGGAGCTATGACGAGGTGGCGGAGCGCATCGAGGCGTTCCATGCGGCCGGCATCGAGCTCTTCATGCTGCAATTCCAGCCGTTCGAGGCCGAGATGCGGCGATTTGCACTCGACGTAATTCCGCGCGTGCGGGCCAGGCGATCGGCCAAGCCCGCCGACGGGCGGGCTCGATCTCTGGGATAGATAGTCGGGACAGCTAGGCTGATGCGACCTCCAGCGACCGCTTCGCATATCGGCTCACTGGTCGCTGCAGGCCAAGATGATCGCGCAGCGTCGAGCCGGCGTACTCGGTGCGGAACAGCCCGCGACTCTGTAGGATGGGCACGACGGTATCGACGAAGGTCTCCAGACCGGACGGCAGTACGTCTGGCATGAGGTTGAAACCGTCGGCGGCACCCGCCTTGAACCAAGCCTCGATGTCGTCGGCGATCTGCTCCGGCGTGCCGACGATGATGCGATGTCCGACGCCGCCTCCGAGCGCGCGGATCAGCTGTCGGACTGTGAGATTGCCACGCCGTGCGATATTCACGGTGCCTTGGAACATGGTGTGGTTGGCATTGACCGGAAGCGGCAGGGGATCCGGCAGGGGCTTGTCGAGCTCGAGGAGGGTAGGGTCGATCTGAAGCGTGCCGGCCAACCGCGCCAGGCTGTATTCGATCGGCACCAGTTCCCAGAGCTCGTCCTGTCGCCGCTTGGCTTCGGCCTCGGTGCTGCCGATGACGGTGGCGAGCCCGGGCAGAATCACGATCGCCGGAACGACGATAGGACGCGGCGCGTGCGCGCAGATCGCGCGCATACGCGACGCCTTCCTCGATGCTCTGCGCCAGCGTGAATACGGCTTCTGCATAGGCTGCCGCGAAATCGCGCCCGTCATTCGAGCCACCCGCCTGCACCGTGACCGGTCGCCCCTGTGGTGAGCGTGGGACGTTCAGCGGTCCTGCCACCGAGTAATGCGGGCCGCGGTGCGCGATCGGGTGCACTTTCGACGTATCAACAAATCGCGCGCTCGCCTTGTCGCCCACAAAGGCGTCGTCCTCCCAGCTGTCGAACAATGCGTGGACGACTTCCGTGAACTCCTTGGCGCGTTCGTAGCGTGCCTTGTGTTCCGTTACCGACGACAGACCGAAATTGCGGCCTGAAGCGGCATCTGCCGTGGTGACCGCGTTCCATCCCGAGCGGCCGCCGCTGGCGTGGTCGAGCGTCACGAAACGGCGTGCGATGTTGTAGGGCTCGTTGTAGGTCGTCGACACCGTTCCAATCAGACCGACGTGCCTGGTCGTTGCGGCAACTGTTGCCAGCACGATGGTCGGCTCCATCGACGTGAACGACCGGTAGTCGATGCGGTCGTTCACGGCTGGCGAGTCCGCCAGAAAGATTGCGTCAAACTTGCCGCGCTCGGCAATCTGAGCCACGCGCACATAATGACCGAGATCGAAGAAGGCGCGTGGATCGCTGTCGGGCAGTCGCCAGGCTGACGGATATACGCCGGAGTGAAGCAGGTTGACGTTCAGGTGCAATTGGCGTGGCGACATGGGGATTCCAAAGGTCAGCTGGTTGTCGGGTCACGATGCGCAACGATCGTGCAGCATCGAATTGTCGGATTGGCGTTCGATGTCGTCGATTTCATCCACCGTCGGCGTGAGGGCTCGAATAATTTTTCAAACTTCATGTGCAGCCGTCGTCGCGACCGTTTGCATGTTGCGTTTGCGCGCGACGACGAATTACATCGCGATGCAACAAGAGATAACGCCTCGTGCAGATCGGATGAAGCGCGAACGTACGTCATCCTTCAATTGATGATGTTCGATGCGCCGATTGCAGGGGCAACAGCAGAAACGATTGCGAGTGACGCGGATGAAGAAGAATAATTTGCTGGTGAGCGGCGTGGCGATTGCCTTGCTTGCGTCGAATGTAGCGTATGCCGAAGACAAGCCGGTTTCCGGAGGCGCGTTGCGGTGGGGCGTGACGACCGAGCCATCATGCTTCGATCCGCATTATTCGTCACAGCAGGCCGCGTTCTTCGTGGCCCGCAATTACATCGACTCGCTGATCGCGAAGAAGGCGGATGGCACGTTCGCACCCTGGCTTGCGACCGAGTGGTCGATTTCGACCGACGGCAAGGAATACACATACAAACTGAGGGAAGACGTCGTCTTCCACGACGGCGAGAAGTTCGACGCTGCAGCGGTCAAGGCCAACTACGATTTCGTCAAGAAGCCCGAGAACGCGGTCACCGCGGTCTCGCTGCTCCAGGCCTACGATCGTGCCGAAGTGGTCTCGCCCTATGTGGTCAAACTGGTGTTGTCGACGCCGGATTCGAGTTTCCTGGAGTCGACCTCGAATGCGAAGCTCGGCCTGATCTCGCCGAAATCGCTGGCGAAKGGTGATCTCTGCGGAGGTGGACGCGGGTTGGCCGGCACCGGACCGTTCGTGTTCGAGAGCTACACGCGCGGCCAGTCCGCGGTGTTCGCGCGCAACGCGGCCTATAATTGGGCGCCTGGCAATGCCGCGCATAACGGACCTGCTCATCTGGACCGCGTCACTCTCCGCTTCCTCCCCGAATATGCCGTTCGCACGGGCGCATTGACCTCGGGGCAGGTGGATCTGATCGAGGGCGTGCAGCCGACCGATGCGCCGCTGTTCGCGGAGCAGCCGGGCTTCAAGCTGCTGACCGGCCCGTCCGGCGCCAGCACGTCCTTCACCTTCAACATCAACTACACGCGCCCGCCGGCGGACGATGTTCGCGTGCGCCGCGCGCTGCGCGACGGTTTCGATCTGGAGCCGATCGTGAAGCAGGTCTATCTCGGCACCGTGCCGCGCGCCTGGTCGATCATCGGCCCGGCCAATCCCGCCTATAACAAGGCACTGGTCGGTTCCTGGGGCAACGACATTGCTGGCGCCAACAAGCTGCTCGACGAAGCCGGCTGGACTGGCCGCGATTCCGAAGGCTTCCGCACCAAGGACGGCAAGCGCCTCTCGATCGAGGTCGGCTATCCGCAGCCCTATGTGCGCGACAATCGCGACATCCTTATCCAGGGCGTCCAGGCGGCGTTGCGCAAGAATGTCGGCCTCGATCTCAACCTGCGCCTGATCACGGCGGGCGAATACGCCAAGAACAACGCCAACGGCACCTGGGTGATCTATCCCAATACGGACAATCCGTCCGATCCTGCCCGCGAGCTCTGCGACATGCTGGGATCGAAGGGCTTCCTCTATTCCAACATTCCCAATCCAGACCAGGAGATCACGAGCCAGATCGACGAGTCGTTGCGGACGACCGATCCCGTCCGCAAGCGGCAGCTCACCGACGCGATTCAGAAGCGGGGTGTGGACCAGGCCTTCATCGTGCCGTTGTTCGCGCCGAGCTGGTTCCTGGCGGCGAAGAGCAACGTCAACGGTCTGGGCTTCGAGGCCGGCCTCGACTCGCCGTCCAGCGCCTACGATTTCTGGATCGCGAAGAAGTAGGCCATGTGGTCTCGCATCGTCTCCAGGCTGTTCACCAGCCTGGTGGTGGCCTGGGCGAGCGTGACAGCAACGTTTCTCGCGTTGCATGCGCTGCCCGGCCGCATTCAGGACATCCTCGCCGGTGACGTCGAATATCCCGGTCTCCGTGAGGCGATCGCAGCCGAATGGGGCCTCGATCGCTCGTTGCCCGAGCAATACGTCGAGTTCTTGTCGCGCATCCTCCGCGGCGATTTCGGCACGTCCTATGTGCTGCGCCAGCCGGTGATCGAGGTCGTCGGATCGCAGCTTCTGCCGACCGTCGAGCTTGCGCTCACGGCCGGCGTGCTTGCGATCGTGATTGCCGGCTTCATCGCGCTGCTAACTGCGGGGCGAGGGCGGTTCTCGCGCGAGCTGACCTCGTTCGTCGAACTGGTGTTCGCCTCGACGCCCGTCTTCTGGCTCGGCATCCTCCTGCTGATGGCATTCTCGTTCAATCTGCGCTGGTTTCCAGTATCGGGCGCGGAGGGGTGGAATTCCCTCGTGCTGCCGGCGATCACCCTGGCATTGCCGACCGCCGGCCTGCTGACGCAGGTTCTGCGTGAAGCCATGGAGAAGACGCTCGACCAGCCCTTCGTGACGACCGTGCGGTCGCGCGGCGTCGGCGAACTCGTCATTCGCTGGCGTCACGTGTTGCGGCACGCTCTTTTGCCGGCGGTGACGCTAGGCGGTTGGCTGATCGGCGGCCTGCTCGGTGGTGCGGTCATCACCGAGAAGGTGTTCGGCCGGCCAGGCCTCGGCACGGTAACGTTGGGCGCGGTGCTGACCCACGACGTACCGGTCGTGCTCACCGTCGTGCTGCTCGCAGCCTTCATCCACGTTGCCGCGTCCACGCTGCTCGACATCCTCTATGTGCTGATCGACCCGAGATTGAGGGCCCAATGACCGCGCCGTCGCATCGCTCCTTCGACACGGCCGTACCGCTCGAGGCCCCGCAAGACCTCGTTGGCTTCGAGGCGTCACATTCTCTGGCTGCAATCGCTGTTCGGCGCCGTCTGCCGTTCGGGCTCGTCCTGTCCTTCGTCTTCGTCGCGTTCCTGATCGCGGCGTCGATCGCGCCTTCGCTGTTCACGCACTTCGATCCGCTCGTCGGCGATTTCAGCGAGGGCCTGAAGCCGCCGGGCTGGGCGCATCTGTTCGGGACCGATCGGCTCGGCCGCGACGTCTTCGCGCGGACCGTCTTCGGAACGCGCTACTCGCTCCTGATCGGGTTCGGCGGTGTTGCGGTCGGACTCGGAGCAGGCATTGTCCTCGGCATCATCGCGGGCCAGCGCAATCGCATTCTGGATGAGGCCGTGTCGCGCCTGTTCGATATGCTGTCGTCATTTCCCGGCGTGCTGCTCGCCATGCTGATCGTGACCTTCCTCGGCCAAGGCATGCTCAACATCGCCATCGCGGTCGGCATCGCCGGCATCCCGAAATTTGGTCGCGTGGTGCGGGCGCAGACCCAGCTGATACGCGATGCCGATTACGTGACGCAGGCCGCGATCTACGGGTTGAGCCGCTGGCAAGTGTTCATCCGGCACGTCTTACCCAACGTTCTTGTTGCCATCCCGATCATCGCGACCGTCTATATAGGCTCGACGATCCTGATCGTATCCGGCCTGAGCTTCCTCGGGCTCGGACCGCAGCCGCCGACGCCGGAATGGGGCGTGATGCTGGCGGAGAGCCGGGATGTGCTGCGCGTCGCCTGGTGGCCTGGAGTCTTCCCGGGCCTCGCCATCACCGCGACGGTGATCGCCTTCAGCGTGATCGGCAATCACCTACAACAGAGATTTGAAGGGCGGCTCGCATGAGCAGCGAAGGTTCGCAGATAGATCGGGCAGCGCCGATCGTCGAGGTGCAGGGACTGAGCATCGGCTTTGCCGGCGCCAATGGTGGCAAGCCGATCGTTGTTGATTTCGATCTGACGATCAGGCCCGGCGAATGCGTTGCCCTGGTCGGTGAATCCGGGTCGGGCAAGAGCATCACCGCGCGAAGCCTGCTCAATCTCGCCGGCGACGGTGCGAAGACCGCCGTGCACCGGTTCGAGATCAAGGGACGCGACGCTCGCAGCTTCGGCGAAGCCGACTGGCGCAAGCTGCGCGGGACCGTGACCGGGCTCGTCATGCAGGATGCCCTAGTCTCGCTCGATCCCTTGCGCACGATCGGCCAGGAGGTTGCCGAGGTCATTTCGAGCCATCGCATTCTGACCGATGCAGGCGCTATCCGGGACCGGACGCTGCAGACGCTCGGCAAGGTCGGCATTCCCAACCCCGCTGATCGTGCTCTGCAATATGCGCATCAATTGTCCGGTGGCCTGCGCCAGCGCGCGCTGATCGCGTCGGCGATCGCGGCTGACCCCGATCTCATTATCGCGGACGAGCCGACGACCTCGCTCGACGTCACCGTCCAGGCGCAGGTGCTCCAGGTCTTGGCGGAGCGAATCCGGGAGGGGGCGGGTCTCCTGCTCATCAGTCACGATCTCGCGGTGGTCGCCGGCATCGCCGACCGTGTCATCGTGATGYGCGACGGCAGGGTCGTCGACAGTGGGCCGACTCGCGATGTCCTTACCCATCCGCGCCATCCCTATACGCGGCAGTTGATCGCGGCGATTCCGTCGGGGCGGTCGCGCGGGTCCAGGCTCGCGTCGGCGAGGTTCGAGCCCGGTGCGAGCGATGCGACGGCGGTCTCCATCGTGCGGGAGCCCTTGCCGCAGCGACAGGCGGCAGGCGAGGTCGTGCTCGAAGTCAAGGAGATCTCGAAGAGTTTCATTGCGCCGAAAGCCGCCGGACGGGCGAAGTCGGTGGTCCTGCAGGACATCAGCTTCGATGTCAGGGCCGCCGAGGTCGTCGGTATCGTCGGCGAATCCGGCTCGGGAAAATCCACCTGTGCCAAGGTCGTGCTCGGGCTGCTCGACCCGGATGACGGTGAGGTAACATTGCTCGGAGAGCCCTGGTCCTCGGTCGCGGAAGCGGGGCGCCGCCGGCTTCGTCGCAAGCTGCAATACATCCCGCAGGACGCACTTAGCAGCTTCGATCCGCGCTATCGCGTCAGGAACATCATTGCGGAAAATCTTCCGAGCGCCGATAGCCGCATCGCGCGCCTGGACCGGATCGTGTCGCTGCTCGAACTGGTCGGCCTGAGTGCCGATCATCTCGACCGCGTGCCGCGATCATTGTCCGGCGGCCAGCGTCAGCGGGTGTCGATCGCGCGGGCGCTAGCGGCTGAACCCGCCATCATCGTCTGCGACGAGCCGGTCTCGGCGCTCGACATCTGCATCCAGGCCCAGGTGCTCGATCTCCTGGCCGAGCTCCAATCGCGGCTCGGAACGGCGCTGCTGTTCATCTCGCACGATCTCGGCGTCATCGAGCATCTGTGCGACCGCGTGCTGGTCTTCCAGAACGGCCGCATCGTCGAGCAGGGTGGCGCCGAGGCCGTGCTCAGGCAACCGCAGCACGCCTACACAAGGAGCCTGCTGGCATCCGTGCCGGACATCCAGCGTGGCTTGAGCGCGGCCTAAGCTGGAAGTCAGGACCCCTTCGGCGCCCAGATCTTGATCGCCGTGGTATCGATCTTCACGGGGATCAGGCCCTCGGCGTGGAACGCGTCCGCAATGCGCTGCTGCTCGGACAGGCCCGGGCCGGTCACCGCGCCAACCTGATAGGAGCGGTGGCTGTTGGCCTCTTCGACGGTCGCGGCGTCGATACCCCAGAGCCCGGCGAGCAATGTGGCCGCGTCCTTCGGCTGGGCCTTGACCCATTTTCCCGTCTGGGAGAGTTTTGCGAAGATCACGTTGAGCACCTCGGCGTGCTTGTCCGCATACGCGGCCGAAGCGAGATAGTAGCGCTTGTAGCTCGCGAGACCGTTGCTGCCGTCCGTCAGGATGCGGCCCTTTGTCTGGTGCAAGGCGCTGGTCAGGAACGGATCCCAGGCCACCCAGGCATCGACGTTGTTGCTAACGAACGCAGCGCGGCCGTCGGCGGGTGTCAGATAAGCGGGCGTGATGTCCTTGAAGTTGAGTCCGGATTTCGCCAGCGCCGCAAGCAGCAGATAGTGGCTGCCGGCGCCCTTGGTGACGGCGATCTTCTTGCCCTTGAGCTCAGCAATGGTCTTGATAGTTGAAGACTGTGGAACGACGATCGCTTGCGCTGCCGGCGAGGCGGCTTCTTCCGCGATATAGGCGAGCTTGGCGCCAGCGGCCTGCGCGAAGATCGGCACGGTGTCGGCGACGTCCGCGCCGAAATCGATGCTGCCGATGTTGATGGCTTCCAGCAGCGGCAGGCCGCTGCTGAACTCGTGCCACGTGATGGTGACGCCGAGCGGCGCGAGCGCCTTCTCCAGCTCCCCGTTCGTCTTCAGGATCGCCGTTAGTGTCGAGGATTTTTGATAGCCGATGCGGATCTCCTCGGACCTCGCGGGCTGAACGGACGCCACGGCCAAGAAGCCGAGCGCAACCGCGGCAAGGGCTCGCAGGCGGAACGTGAGATGATGCATTTCGGGTATCCTGTTCAACGAAACTGCCTTGCCGTCTCGACGTCTGTTTGGGGAGATTGGACGGCTCACTTTGACGGCAAACGGGTCCGCGTGGCAATTTCGCAGTCGGGCGCAGAAGGGAACGAACATTCTCTCGTGCGTTCGGAATTGAGAATGGAGTTATCGGCGCGGAAAGGATGTTGTCGTAGCGCCCTGCCTGGACGCATCCGATCAGGGCGATGAGCGGGGAACACAGCTTGGCTCATCGCTGTTCTGCGCGGAGCGCTTCCGTGCGGCGTAGCTCTCGCCGGAAATCGCGAAGCTTACCAGCGCCATGATCCAGACGGACAGTCCGCCATAGAGCATCATCAGCCTGAAGCCGTGGATCAGCGCATCTTGCACGGCAGTTTCCGCTGCCGGCAGGAGGCTCAGCTCGGAGAAGTCGGACATGCCTGCGGTGCCGCCGGCGATCCGCTCCGCAAGGTGTTGCAGACGGCCGGCATCGAGCGCACCGGGAAGCGCGCTGCTCAGCCGGGAGGAAATGCCGGCGATCAGGATGAAGCCCATCAAGGCGATGTTGATGGCGAGCGCGATCATGCGGGCGCTCATGTCGATGCCCGATGCCATGCCGGCCCGCGTGCTCGACACCGCACCCGTCGTGACGTTGGTCACCGGCGTGTTGGTGAGGGCGAGGCCGGCGCCAGCAACCAGACATCCGGGCGCCAGCGTCAGCCACGTGACATGCGCGAGGCTGCTGCCAACCCACATCAACATGAAACCAAGGCCGATGACGAACAGGCCGAACGGGATGGCAATGCCGCCGCCGAACCTCAGCAATATCCGTTCGCCGAGCGGCGGAATCACAAGCGTCGGAAGCGTGTAAGTGAGAAGCGCAAGGCCAGCTGCGACGTTGTCGTAACCAAGGGCGCTGCGATAGAAGATCGGTAGGTAGATCATGAAGGGCCAGAAGCTGAAATTCATGCCGGCCGATCCGAGCAGCGCGCCCGAAAAGGCGCGTATCCGGAACACGGAGAAGTCGAACATCGGGCGGGCGCTATGCAACTCCGCCAACACGAAGGCGATGAAGCTCAGAACGGCCGTCGCGGCGACCGTAAGGCCGGTTGGGCCAGTAAAGCCGAAGTCGGGGCCTTCCGTGATATAGAAGGCGACGCAGAACACCGACGTCGAGAGCGTCGCAATGCCTGCGATGTCGAGGTGCTTTGCCTCGGGATCGCGCGACTCCCGCACGCCGTTCACGGCGAGCGCGATCGTGACGATTGCGATGAATGCGTGGATCAGGAACACCCATTGCCAGCCGGAGACCGCGACGATCGTCGCGCCGATGATCGGTCCGAAACCAAGACCGATGCCGAAGATGATCCCCCAGGCGGCGAAGGCGCGTGCGCGCTCGGGGCCTTCCTGGAATTGATGGGAGAGAACCGCGACCTGACAGATCAGCATCGCACCACCGCTCATGCCCTGGAAGAAGCGGCTGACGATGAGGAGGAGCGCGTCTTCCGCCAGGCCGCAGATCAGGGAGGCGAGGCCGAACACGGCGATGCTGACCACGAATACAAGCTTTCTGCCATAGCGATCTGCCAGCGTGCCGGTTGCCATCAGCACCGTCGTGACCGCGATGGTGTAGGCATTCATGATCCATTGCAGCTGCTGGAAGCTGGCGTGCAGCACCGTCTCGAGCGTCGGCAGGATCGTCGGTACGCTGGATATCTCCAGGCCGAACATGAGGGACGCGAGGCACGCTGCGGCCAGGGCGATCGTGTTTCGTCGTGATGATAAGACCGTCAAGGCCGTGACCTCCAAACATGGTGTCGATTGCCAGCACGCATGCGCCATCGCTCGCTCCGGGAGGGATGGGTGTCCCGTGCGCTTAGGCCCGCGTCAGGCTGAGCGAACATAGGGGGCCCTTGACCACAACAAAATCCGATCGATATAGATTTCAGAGACAACAAAGCTGGATGATGGAATGCTCTCGCTCGATGTCGATGCCGTCAGAGCCTTTGTGATGGTGGCCGACCTTCACAGCTTCACGCGCGCCGCCAAGGCTTTGGGGACGACGCAAGGCGCGATCAGCGTCAAGCTGAAGCGGCTCGAGGATCGCATCGGGCATCGGTTGCTCGAGCGGACGCCGCGATCGGTCCGGTTGTCTGCGCAAGGGACGGCCTTTCTGCAGGGCGCGCGGGAGCTGATCGTTGCTCACGAACGCGCGATCGCGGGGCTCAATGCGTCTCCGCGTCACTTCGGACTTGGTATCGCTGCGCATGTCGCCGGGCCGGAAGTCCCAGCCCTGCTGTCACGTCTCCACGCGCACGATCCAAATTTGACCATCGAGGTCCAGCTCGACAATTCGCGCAACCTCCTCGACCTGTTCGACCAGGGACGGCTCGATGCGGCCATCGTCCAGCGCGAGGACGATCGTCGTGATGGCGAGACGCTGGCGCGTGAGCGCTTCGGCTGGTTTGCGGCGCAGGGGTTCGAGCACAGGCCGGGAGAGCCCTTACGTCTGGCTGCGCTGGCTCCGACCTGCGGCGTGCGCAACGTAGCCACGCAGGCGCTGGATGCGGTCGGCATCAAATGGATCGAGGTGTTCCTGGGAGGCGGCTCTTCGGCGGTTCACGCCGCCGTCGTGGCGGGGCTCGCCATCGCGCCGCTGTCGTATCGGATCGCGCCGAGTGGCACGATCGACATCGGCGAGAAGCTTGGGCTTCCCAAGCTGCCGCCGTCCGAGATCGTGCTTCATTCGTCCTTGACCGATCGGCGGTCACGGGCCGCCTTGGGGGCGCTGGCAGCCGCGTTCCGCGAGCATCGCACGCAGGCGTGAGCTCCGTCCTTGCTATTCGGCGGCGTCGGATTGGAGCGCAGTCGTCGAAGGCGCGCGCCGGAAGCTCGCGCCGGGATGTGTCGTGTGCAACCGCGGGCCGCGTCCCGGGAACAGCTTTTCGCGTAGCGCGCCGTCGCGATATGCGGTCTTGTAGACGCCGCGCGATTGCAGCTCCGGCACCACGAGGTCGACGAAGGCGTTCAGCGACTCCGGCGCGACCAGGCGGAACAGGTTGAACCCGTCGACGTCGGTCTCGTCAGCCCAAGCGATCAGCTCGTCGGCGACGTCCTGCGGCGAGCCGACCACGAAGGGCGAGCGGGCGCCGGCGCGGCTCAATCTGGCGAGGTCGCCGACATTGACCGGCCGGTCGCTCCGGACCGTGAAATTCTCGACCATCGACTGGATGGCGTTGCTCTCGACATATTCGATCGGCTGGTCGGGCCGGTAGGTCGAGAAGTCGATGCCGGTCCAGCCCGACAACAAGGCGAGCTGGCCGGTTTGATCGACATGCCGTGCGTAGTCCTCGAGCAGATCATTCGCCTCGGACCGCGTCGGCGCCACGATCACGGTCGCGCCGGCAAACAGGCGGATGTCGTAGGGATCGCGGCCATAGGTCTTGGCCGCTTCTCGAATCTCGCGGACAGCGCGTGCGAGGATTGGCTTGGTCTGACCGTTGAGAAAGATCGCTTCCGAGTGCCGGGCGGCGAAGGCGCGGCCGCGCTTCGAGGTGCCGGCCTGATACAGCAACGGCGTTCGCTGCGGCGAGGGCTCGGCGAGATGGATGCCGTCAACCTTGAAGTAGGGACCATCATGCAGAACCCGGTGAAGCTTGGCGGGATCCGTGAAGACGCGGCTGCCGCGGTCGCGGCGAACCGCATCGTCCTCCCAGCTTCCCTCCCATAGCTTGTAAGCCGCGGTCAAAAAGTCCTCGGCCGCGTCATAGCGCTCGTCATGGGCGCGACCAGCCGGAAGGCCCATCCCACGCGCGCCGCTGTCGAGATAGCCCGTGACGATGTTCCAACCGATCCTGCCCTTGGTGAGATGGTCGAGCGTCGAAAAGGTACGTGCGAGTTGATAGGGATGCTCGAAGGTCAGGTTCGATGTGATGCCGAAGCCGAGATGGCTGGTGACGAGCGCCATGGCGGATACGAGCAGCGTCGGATCCGCGTTCGGAAGCTGCACCGCATGCAGGGCGGCGGTATCGGCCGTGCCGCCATAGACGTCGTAAACGCCGAACACGTCTGCCAGGAAGATGCCATCGAGCAGTCCGCGTTCCGCGGTCCTGGCGTAGTCGACCCAATAATCGAGTGTGTTGTAGTCGATGGACGCATCGCGCGGATGAGACCACAGGCCCGCCCAATTGTGGCTGGGCGCAGTCATGTTGAAAGCGTTAAAGCGCAGCTCGCGCGGTCTCGTCATGGTCGGGCCCAATCGTCAATCGCAAAGAACATCTCTTCGCGTGAGCATTTTTAGCATTCTGCGCGAGCGAGTTTGTTTCCAATTCAGCAAAGGACCGGGAACAAACGCGTTGCGAAGCTGCAATGACGCAGCACGCGCATCGCTATTTTTCAGACACGCTCGACAGCAGCAGAATCCGACCGCATCATTTTCGTCGACAAGCACGGCTTGCCGCGCATGGCGCGCTCTCGAGATCGAAAGGGAATTGCAGATGACCTTGGAGACCCGGAACTTCGAGACGCTGGCGTTGCATGGCGGATCCTACCGCTCCGACCCCGCCACCGGCGCGGTCGCGGTTCCGATCTATCAGACCACGTCGTTCCAGTTCGAGAACGCCGATCACGCCTCGCGCCTGTTCGCACTCGAGCAGCTCGGACCGATCTACACCCGTATCGGCAATCCTACCCAGCAGGCCTTTGAGGATCGGCTTGCTGCACTCGAGGGCGGGGCGGCCGCCCTCGCAGTTGCCTCTGGACAGACGGCTTCCGCCTTCGCGATCTTCAACATTGCCCAGGCCGGCGACAATATCGTGTCCTCGACCGATCTCTACGGCGGCACCTGGACACTGCTATCGCAGACCCTGAAGCAGTTCGGCATCGAAGTGCGCTTTGTCGATCCCGCCGATCCCGAAAACTTCCGTCGCGCGACCGACGCCAAGACGCGCGTCTATTTCGGCGAGACGCTTCCGAATCCCAAGCTGCACGTATTCCCGATCAAGGAGGTCGCGGACATCGGCCGCTCGCTTGGCGTGCCGCTGATCCTCGACAACACGGCGTCGCCGCTGATCGCACGCCCGTTTGAGCATGGCGCTGCGGTGGTGGTCTATTCGACCACGAAGTATATCGGAGGCCACGGCACCGCGATCGGTGGCGCCATCGTCGACGGCGGCAACTTCGACTGGGCCGCGCATGCCGATCGCTTTCCGCTTCTGAACACGCCCGACGAGGCCTACCACGGCGCGATCTGGACTGAGGCCGCGAAGCCGCTTGGCCCGATCGCCTACATCTTGCGAGCCCGCGTCAAGCTGCTGCGCGACCTCGGCGCATCGATCGCGCCGCAGAATGCCTTCCAGTTCATCCAGGGCCTCGAAACCCTGCCGCTGCGCATCCGCCAGCACAACGAGAATGCGGTGAAGGTCGCGAACTTCCTCGCCAAGCACGCCTCGGTCTCGAACGTGATCTTCCCCGGTCTGCAAAACGGAGAGAACCGGCGCAGGGCGGACGCCTATCTGAAGGGCGGCTATGGCGGGCTGGTCGGCTTCGAGCTGAAAGGGGGCGTCGAGGCCGGCCGTCGCTTCGTCGACGCGCTCAAGCTGTTCTATCACGTCGCCAATATCGGCGATGCCAGGTCGTTAGCCATTCATCCTGCATCGACGACGCATCAGCAACTGACCGCAGCCGAGCAGCTCGCCGCCGGGGTCACGCCCGGCTACGTACGCCTGTCGGTGGGGATCGAGCATCCCGACGACATCTTGGCGGATCTCGGTCAGGCGCTCGCACAGGCCGACGTTGGGGCGCGCAAGGCTGCGTAAGGCACATCATCTGAATCGTAATGGGACTTGAGATCATGAAAATTCTTCGTCGCACCGCCCAGGCCGCAGGTCTCTGGCTTGCTCTCACGGCGGCCGCCTTCGCCGGCGAGCCGCTGAAGATCGCGACCAGCGCCGGCCCGGTTGGGCAATTGGCGTCCTTTGCCGCCAAGCTGGCCAAGGAGAAAGGGCAGGACGTCAAGATCGTCGAGCTGTCGGACTGGGTGGCATTGAACGAGGTCGTGAACAGCGGCGATGTCGACGCCAATCTGTTCCAGCATGCAACCTATCTCGCGCTTCAGAATAGGCAACGCGGCTTCAACCTTGTGCAGGTCGACAAGGTCGGCGTCATTGCGCCGGTCGGCCTGTTCTCGAAGAAGATCAAGAAGCTCGACGACATCAAGTCCGGCGACAGCGTCGCCATTCCGAACGAGCCGCTCAACGGCGCACGCGGGCTGATCCTGCTCGAGCGGGCCGAGCTGATCAAGCTGGCGCCCGGTAAGGGCTTCTCGGTCAGCAAGTTCGACATCATCGAGAATCCAAAGAACCTCAAGATCGTCGAGCTCGACCCCGCCCAAACCTATCGGTCGCTCGACGACGTAACATTGGCGCTCGTCAACATCACCTACCTCATTCCGGCCGGCGGGGATCCCAAATCTGCGCTCATCATCGACCGCACCGTTGATGACGGGCTCGTGCTGCGCTTCACGGCCCGGCCCGACAAGAAGGACGATCCGCGCCTGAAGGCATTTATCCAGGTGTTCAACTCGCCGGAAGTGAAGCAGTTCATCGAAGAGAAGATCCCGGCCTTCATCCCGGCGGGGTTCAGCAGCTAGGAGGGCGCCGTCCGTTGGGAAACTGCACCATGATCTATGTCGTCGACGTCAATCAGATGAGCTTTGCCTTCGTGGCGGGAAGCGAGAGGCACGCATCGGAGATTGCAGGCTCGCCGGGGTTTGTGCAGGCTCTGGATCGTTTCTTCCTTCAAGGCTCCAACGGTTCGAGCCATCGTCCGCGTGCTGCGACGGTTCAGGAGCTTGCTCTCTTCAACGACATGTCGTCTGAGTTCGCGGATGCCACGGCGGACGTCCTGGTTGCCCGCGTCGGCTAGACGTCGGAACAGATTATCGCTCGATAAGGAGATCGTAGACCATGAGACGTCGCTTGTTGCTCGTGATGGCCGCCTTTGCACTATTCACCGCGCCGGCCTCCGCGGATCAGAAGATCAAGGTCGGGATATCGGGCGGCGATGCCGAAATCATCTGGGCGAAGGTGAAGGAGATCGCGGCCAAGGACGGCCTCGATGTGCAGGTCGTCGTCTTCAACGATTATCTGTTGCCCAATGCCGTGCTGGATGTCGGCGATCTCGATGCGAATGCCTTCCAGCACAAGCCGTTCCTCGACAACCAGATCAAGACCAGGGGATACAAGATCGTCGCCGTCGGAGAGACGATCGTCGCACCGATCGGGCTCTATTCCCGCAAGGCGAAGTCGGTTGCCGAGATCAAGGAGGGGGCGTCGATCGGCATCCCCAACGATCCGTCGAACGGTGGCCGGGCCCTGCGGCTACTTCAGGCCGAAAAGCTGATCGAGCTCAAGGACGGCGTGGGGATCCTGCCGACCGCGCTCGATGTGGCCGCAAATCCAAAGAAGCTCAGGATCCGTGAAATCGACGCCGCCCAACTGCCGCGCAGCCTGGACGACGTCGATGCTGCGGTCATCAACACCAATTACGCCGTCCCCGCCGGCCTCATTCCCGGCAAGGACTCCATCGCAATCGAATCCTCGGTCAACAATCCCTACAACAACTTCATCGCCGTTCGCGAGAAGGACAAGGATGCGCCCTGGGTCGCGAAGCTGGTGCGTGCCTATCAGAACGATACGGTCCGCCAGACCATCAAGGACAAACTGCCGGGTCAGATACCCGCGTTCTGAACAGATTCAATCCGGAGACGAGCGATGACAAACCCACCTGGCCGTGCCGAGAAGCTATCGAGTTCGGCAGGATCCGTCGTGTTCGATGCGGATGTGCTGGTGCTCGGTGGCGGTCCCGCGGGCACATGGGCCGCAATAAGCGCCGCCGAGCGTGGTGCGCGCGTCGTGCTGACGGATAAGGGGTTTTGCGGCACCTCAGGCGCGACCGCGGCGGCCGGCACCGGTGTCTGGTACGTCGACCCCGCTCCGGAACGCCGCGAGGCCGCGATGGCCAGCCGTGAGAAACTCGGTGGCCACCTCCAGGACCGTCGCTGGATGGCGCGCGTGCTGGACCGGACCTACGCCCAGAGCAACCAGCTCGCCGACTGGGGCTATCCTTATCCTTCGGACGACGACGGCAAGCCGCAGCGGAATTCGCTCCAGGGTCCGGAATACATGCGGCTGATGCGCAAGCGAACGAAGCAAGCCGGCGTCACCATTCTGGATCACTCGCCAGCGCTCGAGCTTTTGGTGGACGAGAACGGCGTGGTGGCCGGCGCCGCAGGCCTGCGACGGCAGAAAGGCGACCGTTGGGTGGTCAATGCGAAGGCCGTGGTGATCGCCACCGGCGGATGCGCGTTCCTTAGCAAGACGTTGGGCTCGAACGTTCTGACTGGCGATGGCTATCTCCTGGCGGCCGAGGCCGGCGCGGAATTCACCAGCATGGAGTTCTCCAACGCCTATGCTATCTCGCCGGCATTCGGCTCCGTGACCAAGACCCTGTTCTACAGCTGGTCGAGCTTCACCGACGAGGAAGGCAGTGTGATCCCAGGGGCGTCATCCAAGGGCGGCCGGTCGATTATTGCTCGGGCGTTGCGCAAGGGCCCGGTGTACGCCCGGCTCGACGAGGCCGACGCCGAGACCCAGCGGCATATGAGGGTATCTCAGCCGAACTTCTTCCTGCCGTTCGACCGGACCGGCCTCGATCCGTTCACGCAGCGTTTTCCGATCACGCTTCGCCTCGAGGGGACCGTCCGCGGCACGGGTGGCCTGCGGATCGTTGACGACAGCTGCGCGACTACCGTTCCCGGTCTCTACGCTGCGGGCGACGCGGCAACCCGCGAGCTGATCTGCGGTGGTTTCACCGGGGGCGGTAGCCACAATGCGGCCTGGGCAATGTCGTCGGGGTATTGGGCCGGTCAGGGCGCCGCCGAATTCGCGCATCAACTGGGCACCACAAGCGGGCGTCAGGCATTTCGGCGCGGCAGCGTTGCGCTGCGCTCCGGCAGTGGGCGACCGCTTCAGGCTGACAAGCTCGCCCGGAACGTTCAGAACGAGGTGTTTCCGTACGAGCTGAACTATTTCCGCGAAGCCGGGCGGCTCAGCGAGGCGTTATGGCGTCTGGACAGCTTCTGGTCTGAGGCATCGAATGCCGACGCGTCAGACGAGCAGGATCTGCTTCGCGCACGTGAGGCCACGGCCATGCTCGCAACGGCGCGCTGGATGTATCGGAGCGCGCTGGCGCGTCAGGAGAGCCGGGGTATGCATCGCCGCGACGACTATCCCCAGCAGGACGACCGCTATCGCCACTACGTGACGACCGGAGGGCTCGACGACGTCTGGACCTCGGCGCGCCCGCTGCGTTCCTCTCAGTACGCGGAGGCCGCGGAATGATCGAGGTCATCGATGTCGAGCGCTGCACGGCGTGCGACATCTGCGTCAACGTGTGCCCCACCAATGTCTTCGACAAGACCGACGACATTCCAAGGATCGCGCGCCAGAGCGATTGCCAAACCTGCTTCCTGTGCGAGCTCTACTGCCCCGAGGACGCGCTGTTCGTCTCGCCATTCGCCGACGCGCCGCAACAGGTCGACGTCGCCGCGTTGAAGGAAGCCGCAGTGCTCGGCAGCTATCGGCGTGCAGTCGGCTGGACCGATGAGAGCCGGCACTTGCGCGATGCGGATCGGAGCTACCGGCTGTTCGGCCATTGAAGTTTCCATCGACTTCGGGAGAACGGACATGACTGGAGATCGCCTGTTCCTGTTGAAGCCCGGATTTGAGGATCCCGAGCGGCCGGGCCGCTTCTTCGTCTGCTCGCACTGCAATGCGATTGAGGGGTTGCTGGCGTCGTTTCTAGGGCTGGCAACACAGATTGAGGTGCTGTGCCTGGGGACACTTTGAAAAGGGAGCGTGAAGTCCGATCGCGGCGCCGATCAGGGAGGAGGACGTTGTCACCAGGCCCAACAAGGCGGCCATGGCGAGGTAGTAGGGCGACGTCATGAGGCTCCCAATACATCGCGATCGTTCGCCGCAACGTGCCTGCTGCAGCATGATGACGTGCGGGATGTAGGAAAGCGAGAGCGCCTGCGGCGTCGCCGCATAGGAAACTCATATGGACGCACTCAGCCGCAGCTCCGCGTTTCAGGCCGCCCGTTTCATCTGGGCAGAATCCTGCCGGTAGGCGGACATCACGAAGCCCTGACGGCATCTGACCCCGGCCTCGATTCGGAAGCCGAGCTGTTCGAGCTTCTTGCGGACCTTGAGCGCGAAGCCCGCCTCGTTCGACTTGATCAGCACCGCGATTGCAGCGGTCGTGCCGAGAGATGGTGCGATCTGGGACAGCGCCATCTCGAACTCACTGAACATGTCTTGCACGGTGATGAGGCCGACGGAAAAGGCCGGCTTACGCAAGAAGATGGAGGGCAGTCCAATTCGGGTGAAGCCGCGCTGGCGCAGCGCCTGATAGAGTTCGGCGCTTCCACGGCCCGCGACGATCGCGCGATTGAGATTCGACAGATGGGTGAGCGAGATCATGGTCTCGACCACCTGGTCGCGATCGGTGAAGGGAGCGGGGTGGAGCACGAAGATACTCCTTACAGTAGGTGCGCGGGCGCACTGGAACGAGAATTTGCCTTGAATGGCGCGACCAATATCGTTCGCGGCCAGTATGATTTCGAGGGGACAGGCAAGCTTATCTCATAGGAACGGCATAGGATCGGGACGAGGTTGAGGTGCGTTCAACGTTCGTTGCGCATGTAGGCGCTTCGTGCCGTCACCGATCTCAGGTCGGGCTCCGCACTGCTGCCTGCACCAGGATGGTTGATCGTTGCCTCCGACAGGCGATGGATGCCGGCGTCAATCTGGCGATCCAAGGCATGAAGAATGACGTGCGCGACGGCGGCCGTCACCAGGATGAGAAGCCAAGAGCGCAAACCCATGAGACTTCCCCATCCCTGGTGGCGTTGCACAGATCGGACAATTGGAGGGCTGGCCTGAACCGGAGCCTCGCTCAAAAAAGGAGCCCCGGACGTGCCGGGGCTCGAGTGGTTGGAGGTTTGCCGAGAGACTTCAGTATTTGGCGACGACAGGGGCATCCCAATGGAATTTGTAGTTGACGCCGACCAGCGCGGTCGAGGCACGCTGCTGGACGTTGATGACTTCACCCGCGCCGCCGCCAGCCAGTGTGAACGCCCGCACGCTGTCGTCGAGGAACCACATGTAGTTATACTCGGCGAAGACCGACCAGTTCGGCGCGAACATCCATTCGGCGCCGATGCCGATGGTCATGCCGGGCTGCATGAAGCTTGCGGACTCGATCAGCGCGCCACCGGGCGCAAAGACCTGGTTGCGTTCCCGAATGAAGGCCGCACCGCCCTTGAGATAGCCGAGGAATTGCGGCGTCCAGAGATAGCCGATGCGGCCGGTCGCGGTGTAGATCTCTTTCAGGTTGTTCGCTTCGGAGAAGGCGGGGAAGTCGGTCAAGGCGTGGCTGCCCTTGATATTGCCGAAATCGAAGCTGCCGCCGACGCCGAACACCAGATTGCCGGTCTGGAAATCGCAACCGACCTGGCCGCCGCCGATCACGCCGCTGTCCTTCTCGCGGCCGTACTCGTTCGGTGCAGCCACGCCGCCGACGTCGAGGGCGCGGGCCGTATTCAGCCGTGTCCAGCCGCCACCGACATTGGCGCCGAGGTAGCAGCCGGTCCAGTTGTAGTGCGGAGCGGCAGCCATTGGCCGCGCCTTCAACGGCAGATCGGCAGCGACTGCGGCGCTCGCCGCGCCGAGCCCGATCAGCACACTTGCGACAACAAGAGATTTCAATCGTCCGTACATTCGAGCCCCCTGCATGGCCATGAGGCCAATTCTTCTTCGGAGATGATGTTAGGGACAGCGCACGGATTCCGCGATGCCGAAAGGGCTGCTTGAGCGCGCAGAGGTCGCTTTTTGCGCGCGCGTTGTACGCTCGCGACATCGCAAAATGCCGAAAAGAATTAAGGAAAAATAGCTTCCGGACTCGCGGAGTGGTTTCGGTAAATTGAGACGCCGGACATGGCCGCGCGATACGTCGAAGGTCGCCTGAGATTGTATCACTGTGTTTGTGCCGATGGTCCGGTGCGCAATCCCGTCAATCCCTGTCGCGCGTTCGCCAGGCGAAGATGATGAAGATTGCGACAACGGCCGCGCCCGCAAGCATCCAGTACTGGGCGTCGATGCCAAAAACGCTAAATGTTTGAATGAGGAAGTCCACGGCACTCGCCCTTTTGTTGGGCAAGCTACGCGGTTCGGGAATGGAAATATATTATTTTTATACGATGGGTGTTCTGCGCGTCGTGCGCAGGCGGGCGGCGCAAGATGTGGGTCCGCCCTGGTCAGAGCGCCGATCGCGAGGCGCGCTCGATGACCAGTCCGTTGAGGAAATCTTCGAGCGCGATGCGTCCGGCCTCGTGTGCGGCCCGGTGCGAGCGAAACCCGGCTTCACGAAGCCTGATGCCCATCGGCTTGCGCTTGCGCCGGATTTCCCAGGACCAATCCTTACATGCATCGCCGGACCAGGACACGACGACGTAAAAGGATCGTCTTGGAGAAGGGCGAAGCATCAACTCACCCGTGCCGCCACCGGCGCGGCGTCCAGACGGTTCTGAAGGCGATAGCCGACACCCGATCGGTCACCAGGAGACGTGGCTGGTTGGGGTCGGCCTCGATCTTCTGGCGAAGCTTGCGCACGAGGATCCGAAGGTACTGGATGTTGTCGCGCTGATTGCCGTTCCAGATATCCTTCAGGAGCTGATCGTGGGTGACGACGAGGCCGACATGCATGGCGAGAACGTGCAGCAGCCGATATTCCTTGCGCGTCAGGCGAACCAGGTTGTTGTTCAGCGAGACCGTACGGGTCACGAGATCGACAGACAGCGGGCCTGCGACCACGACCGGATTTTCCGTCGCCGACTTGAAGTACCGCCGCAAGGCGGCCTCGCTTCGCGCCAGCAGTTCGGCCATGCCGAACGGCTTGACGACGTAATCGTCGGCGCCGGCCTGGAGCAGACGTACCTTCTCGTCCTCGCCGGCAGCGACGGAAAGGATGATGATCGGCACGTTGGACCACGCGCGGATCCGCTCCAGCACCTCCGCGCCGTGAAGATCGGGTAGCGCCAGATCGAGAACGATGAGGTCAGGTGAACTGAAGGTCGCGAGCTTCAACGCCTCGGTGGCGTTTTCGGCCTCGAGCACGGCGAAGCTGTTGAGCTCGAAGCCGGCGCGGAGGAAGCGCCTGATCTTCGGTTCGTCGTCGATCAGGAGAACGACGTTTGCGGGCTTACTCATCTGTCAGCGTGATCGGTTCGGAGGTGGATGGCTCGAGCGCGGGCAGGGAGATCGATACTGTTGTTCCCTGTCCTTGGCCGCGGCTATGAACCGTGATCATGCCCTCATTGGCCTGGATGAAGGTCGAGGCGATCCAGAAGCCGAGGCCCGACCCCGGCACCGACGCCTGATGTCGCGCGCTTCGAAAGGATCGCTGCCCAAGCTTTTGCTGTTCATCGGCGGTGATACCAACGCCCTGATCGGACACGACGACGTGCACGCGATGGGGCTCGCAACGCACGTCCACGGTGATCGTCGAACCGGACGGCGAGTATTTCGCGGCGTTCTCCAGGATCTGCCCGCAAGCCTCCTCCACCAGGCCCGAGTCGACGTGGAGCAGCGGAAGATCATCTGCGAAAGTTGCCTCTATCCGATGCGCCGAAAGCCGTCGCGCGCGGCGCGTGATGGCGCCGTGGACGATATCCCTCGGGTCCGCCCATTCGCGGCGCGGACTCAGTCCGCCCGCGGCGACGCGAGTCGCGCTGAGCAGGTTGCTGATATAGCCGTCGAGATGGCTCGCCTCGTCAGAGATCGCCTCGACCAGCGCTTGTATGCGCGCGTCCCCACATATGGCTGGAATGGTCTCCAGCACGCTCGCCGAACCCTGGATCGCCGCGAGCGGCGTGCAAAGCTCGTGCGACAGTGTTCCATGGAAGGCGTCGCGTAACATTTGCGCCTGCAGGCGCAATCGCGCGCTCTCCATCACCTTGCCGATGTCGAGGCGCTGCAGCGTCAGCGCGGTCTCGTCGAGGATTGATTGGATCCGTCGAGTCCGCCGTTCAATCGCTGGCTGGGAACCCAGACCGATATTGACCGCGATCACGCCGTGAATAGCGGAATCYGACGAGATCGCCCTGAGCAGCCAGATCTCGCCGCGCTGCTCGTCGACGATGGTCCGCAACCCTGGACCCGCTCCGGAATTCATCGCTGCCGCAGTTGCCTGCACTGAAAGTGGCGCGAAGCGGGACTCAGGCGGTTCGAAATGCCCGTCCGCGGTCGTCACGAACAGAGTTGCCGCGTGACCGAAGGCGACCTCGAAATGTTGACGGATGGCGGAAATCAAGTCCGCGACCGTAAAACAGGAGGCGAGACGACGCGAGAAGTCATAGAGCGCATGCATCTCCTTCTCGCGCTGTCGCAACGTGTCCGTTTCCTTGCGCAGCCGCGAGGCCAGATTGCTGCTGACCAGCGCAACGATCAGGAACAGCAGGAGATCGACCGCCTCCTGCGGGTTGTCGACGCGAAAGCTGTAAAGAGGTTCGAAGAAGAAGAAATCCGCGGCTGCCGTGCCCGTGATCGATGCCGTCATTGCCGGCCAGACGCCCCATCGAGTCGCAGCATACATGACTGGAACGAGGTAGGCGATCGGGACCAGGCTTGACGCCAAGGTCGTGCTGAGTGCGAACAGCGCGGTGGTGACCAGTCCGATGCTCAGAACCGACAGCAACACCGGGATCACGTTGCGCCACACGACGACACGCAGCGACGCGACCTCATCCAGGGCCGGTATCCCCGAGGATGGCAATTTGGAATCGGTCTGCCGCACGCTCGTCATCGAAAACATGCGGCCCAGAGGTGGATGAAGAATCAAAGTACGTACATGCCCTTGCCGACGGCGACATCGAAAGATCCGGCTCCGGCCGCGTCGGCCGCAACGGATCAATGGTCAAACAAGACCCGATCGGACAATGTTCGGAAATTCGATGGTTATCGGCATGCGTCGACCAACGGCGCGCACCAGAACCCGTTCAATGTCGTGATGCAGACTCTTCGATGTCGTCAACTACCCGGCGAAGGAACGATGTTCCAGATCGACGTAGAAAATCTATGATGTTGGGAGTGGTTCAACATAAAAAAGAAATAGCCGCAGCCTCCGTAGTTCTACGGAAAAGGTTCGCTCCAGACTCCGCGTCAGGCGAAGTCGGGTTCTGATTCCCTCAACGATCGTACCGGGCCTCAGGGCAACGCCGCGATTCGTGGCGGTGAGGCGTCTTATGCCTGCCGGACCAAGCTCGCATATTGCAGGGCGCGCTTCTCGCCGAGAAGCTCCGGCCTAGATGCCCGGTAAAGGCCGGCTTCGTCGGCCGAGCGGGTCTGAGGCAGCGCAAGGGCCGCGACCGCCGCGGCGCTGATCTGCTTGGGCGGATAGAGATAGAAGTCCATCAGCGGCATATGCGGCCCGTGCGCACTCTGTTTCAGGACGTCACGCGCGGTCTCGCCGGCGACCGGATAGATCGCGCTCCATCCGGCGAAGCTGCTCGCCAGAATCTCCAGGGAGAGAATCGTGGTCGCGATCTGCACGAAGCCGTCATTGGCCTTCTTCGAGCTGCGGGTCGTCGAGGCTCGGCGCAGGATTCGGCGAAGCTCAGTGTGCCGTTCGATCAGCGGGCCCAAGCGAAAGTGCCAAAGCATATTGGGCAACGAGGCGAAGCCGTGAACCTCGTGATACGATTCGATCAAGCTGCAACATTGCCGCGTCAGGTCCTTCGGCAGGAAGCCGAGGTCGAACGCGACACTGTCCGCTGTTGTGTTGTCGCTGGCGCGCGCTGCACAAGTCACGGCTTCCATGATCAAACCTCGCGAAGCAAATTTGCCTACGTGGCGAGCTTAGCACTACTTTGGCAGATTTTTGATTTTGTCGCGTTTTATAGGATTCCCGAATCAATTTTTCAATGATTCATGGGTGGTCGGCTCTTGGAGGGCTGACCATGCCGGGATGGGAAGACGAACTTGAACGCTGGCTGATGCCGTTCTTG